>JBAVHJ010000644.1:0-7089 GCA_049685715.1 Terriglobia bacterium
CATGTTTGCCGTGCCCGCCCACTTCGCCAGCTCCGGGGGCGTGCTCACTTGTCAATGGCAGCCGAAGTCGTGGCTCGCACAATATGCCGTTCGTAGTCCTGGGGGGTATCGATGTCGACCAGAATGCCGGGGTCGTCGACTTCGACCTCCAACGTTTCTTCGAGGTTTTCCAGGCGGATGGTCTTGGCGTTGCGATCGGGGGGAGCTTCAAGGATCTCGGCGAACACCTCGCGCGAGTAGAGCACGGGATGTCCGCGCTTCCCTGCGTGCGTGGGAATGATGATGCGCTTCTTGCTTTGGTAAAAGGTCTCGATCAGTTTTGAAACCACCACAGACGAAATCATGGGATGATCGACCAGAGCAATAATGACCCCATCGCAGTTCTCATACTGGACCTTATCAATTGCGGTCTTCAGTGAGGAAATCTGACCCTCATGAAAGTTGGGATTATGAAGAACGGTGACGTTGCTTTCGAGGACCGATTGGATGAGTTCGGCTTTATCCCCCAGTACGGCGTAAATGAAATCGAGCTGCGAAGCCTCCAGTTGCGTGGCAATATGGTTTATAAAAGGGCGGTCGCCGATCTTCAGAAGGGCCTTCGGCGTCCCCATGCGCTTGGACTCCCCGGCGGCAAGGATGATGCCAATGATCATGGAAAGATTTTAACACGTCGTTGCAAGATTTGGGGCCGCTTTAACAGTAAATCACCGCGGAGGCGCAGAGGAATCCGCACACATAAGCAGCGCGCGCTTGATCAGGTTGGCGGCCATATCCACTTTGTAATCGTTCTTCCCTAAAGGAACCGCGTTGACCACGGCCGCTCTTCCGGCCTCAGTGGCGAGCGCATCGTCGATCCGTTTCCCGATACAGATTTTTTCGGCATTTGGACAGCGCCAGGGAATTGGCGCGACTCCTCCGAGTACGACGCAGACCGTCTGGCACACTCCCGCATGGGTTTCCATGCTCACCGCCGCACTCGCCAACGCGAAGTCCCATGCACCTCGCTCCTTCACTTTCAAATAAAGGCTGCGATGGACCCCCGGGGACGGTGAGCCCACCCCCCGCGCGCCAGGAACATGAATCTCGATGACCACCTCGCCCGGTCGCAGTTGATTTTCCCGGAGCGGGTTTTCCGATGGCAGGATAAAAAATTTCTCTAGTGGAATGGAACGGGATCCCCGGGGCCCAGCGAGGGTGACTTCAGCGTCCAGGGCAATCAAGGCCGGGGCGCAATCCGACGGATGGACAATGTAAACCGGACCCCCTCCCAGGATGGCGTTGTATTTGTTTTCGCCGGAGACAGAGAAGCACTCCTTGCCGCCCTTCTTGAGACAATGAAATGTGGGATTGCGGTAATACCAGCAGCGGGGACGCTGGCACAGATTTCCTCCGAGTGTTCCGACATTGCGAATTTGCGGCGTTGCCACGGAGTGGGCCGCCTCGGACAGCACGGCAAAGCGCTCCCGGATCTCCGGATGCGATTCGATTGTTGCCAGCGTGGTCATAGCCCCGATCCGCAGGCCATCACTCTCGCTGAACTTGATGTAATCGAGATTTGGCAGCGCCTTCAAATTCACCAGTGTCCGGGGCTCGATAATTCCGTTCTTCATCTCACCCAGCAGATCGATTCCGCCGGCAATCACCCAAGCATCCGGTTTTGACGAGAGCGCAGTCGTGGCTTGTATCAACGAACCGGGATTGAAGTGTTGAAAATTCTTCATTGACTTCTCCCTTCAGGCGAGAGTCCTTCTTGAGCGAGCTCAATGGCCTTTAAGAATGGCAAAGAAACGCAAGAAATTTGATTCCTTTTTTTGTGATTCCATTAACAAACCAATCTGTCGCCCCGCTGGAAGAAGAGGGACAGACACCTGCTTTGCTACGATCCCCGCGAAGTTGCTTAAGAGAAGGTGTCTGTCCCTAATCCGCCCGCTGCGCTCCACCCGGGGCTATCCGCCTGTGGCGGACCGCAGTGCGGCTTCCGAGGATCGTGCTCTCATCGCGAAACATAAGGGACAGACCCCCGCTTTGGTGGCTTTCCTGCGAACGTCCTTGAGATAAGGTGTCTGTCCCTAACTTCGTTAGCGCTTCGCATCGTCTATGCCTTACGAGTTGGCGCCAAGGACTTGAGCGCGGCCAACACCTTGTCCGGGGTGATCGGCAATTCCTTGATGTGCACGCCAATCGCATGGGTCACTGCATTGGCGATCGCAGCGGCAGCCGGGATTCGGGGCGGCTCGCCAATCCCCTTCCCCCCAAGGGTGTTGCAATGTTCATCGACCTCGGTCAACAGGACGGGCTCGATCGCCGGGGTATCCAGAGCGGTCATCGGCTTGTAGTCCTCCATGTTCATGTTCAAAGGAATGCCACTCGCCGGATCGATGACGCGTTGCTCGGAGAGCGCATACCCCATCGACTGGATGACGCCTCCTTCAATCTGGCTGGTCATCGTCATGGGATTGAAGGGGCGGCCGCTGTGATGTGCCGCCACATGGCGCGTCACGGTGACCCTTCCGGTTTCCGTATCGACTTCGACTTCTGCGAAGTGCGCGCCGAAGGTGTTAAGGGAATAGCCTTCGGGGTTCGGTCCGCGAAAACCTTTCCCGATGATCATATTATTCCCCGCCTTGCGGGCTGCCTCTTTGAAGTCGATGGATTTCGCGGGATTCTCCTTTGTGAAAATCTTTCCCCGGCGCGAGGTGAGTTCTTCCGGCTTCACCTTCAACTCCAGGGCGGCATATTCGAACAACTGCAGGCGTGCGTCAGCGGCCGCGGTGCGAACTGCCGGTCCCACGGAAGCCGCGGTTGTCGAACCCCCACTCGATCCAGAGAAGGGGCAGGTCTCAGTATCCCCCAGGTCAACGGCCACATCCGCAAGAGCGATCCCCAATTCTTCAGCCGCAATCTGTGAAATGATGGTCTTCGTCCCCGTCCCAAGGTCCTGCGTTCCCGAGAAGACATTCACCGAACCGTCCCGGTTGATCTTGACCAGCGCATAGGCGGGCGGTCCACCACCCCCTCCCCAAATCTGGCTTGCCATCCCCATCCCCCGTTTCTTCGAGGAGGAACCGCCTGCTTCTTTTCTCTTGTCCCGATTCCACCAACCGATCTTCTTTGCCCCCTCTTCGTAAAGCTGGTCGAGCCGTTTGGCCGAATAAGGTTTGGGATTGGCCTGCCCCTGATTGACGGTCGCATAGTTCTTCTTTCGAAACTCCAGCGGATCCATGCCGATCCTGTTGGCCACCAGATCCATCATGGACTCCAGACCAAAAGTGCCCTGCACATGCCCCGGAGCGCGGGCCGGCCGGCTCCGGCCCGTGTTGACGTACACCGCATATTCTTCAGTTCGGACGTTGGGGCACAAATACATCTCGCGGTATGGCGCGCCACATCCTGCGCCTCCCAGGTAAGCGCCGTTGGCATTGATGGATTTCAACTCGATGGCTGTGAGCGTTCCTTCCTTCTTGACACCGACCTTGACGTGTTGGAGGGTGGCCGGACGATTGCCGGTATTCATCTGCTCCTCTTCGCGCGTCAGCATCAGCTTCACGGGACGACGGGTTTGCCGCGCCAGTAGCGCTGCGATCACCGTGTACTTCCCCAATTCGAGCTTGCTTCCAAATCCACCTCCCATGTACTGCTTGATCACTCGCACGTGGTTGGACGGAATACCCAGGGCGGCTGCCAGGGCATCGCGGACATTAAAGACGGCCTGCGTTGAATCCCACACCGTGAGTTTATCGCCCTCCCAGGCGGCCACGCTCCCGTGCGGTTCCAAACAAGTGTGCAATTCCGTTTGCGTTCGGAAAGTTTCCTCGATGACCAGGTCAGCCTCGGCAAAACCCTTCGATACGCTTCCGCGTTCATAGATCGAAGGCTTCCCCCCCACAAGATTTCCGCTGGGCCAAAGCTTGGGCGCGTTGTCTTTCATGGCCTCTTCCATGTCGGTGACAAAGGGAAGAGTCTCGTAGTCCACCCTGATCAGTTTCAGAGCGTCGGCCGCCGTTTCCTCATCGACGGCAGCAACCGCGGCCACCTCATCCCCCGCCAAGCGGACTGTCTTGTCGAACAGCGAACTGGATCCGTGCCAACGGATCGCCTCGGTATTCAACGCAGAAACAACCGCCTTAACTCCTGGCAACTTGTCGGCCTGGGATGCATCAATACCCTTCACCAAGGCATGGGGGTGGGGGCTGCGCAGGATGCGGGCATAGAGCATGTGGGGAAGCAAAATGTCTGAGGTGTATTTTGCCGCTCCGGTCACTCTCTGATCGGCATCGACCCGCGGGACAGGATGGCCCACGATATCCAATTCAGCATCGTTGCCCCAGAGGGGTGTCTCAATGTCGGGAACATCAACGAGGATTTCGCTGACACGCCCTTCGAACTCAACCGTGGTTTTGACTTTCTTCGGCATGTGAATATCTCCATGGGGATCTGTGGCTCAAGATCCGCAGCGGATATCAGAATCTCCGGAATTCAATCGAACGATCTCTGTCACCCCGCAAGCGGGGCTCTGAGCCTTTCTTCTTCCCTCACCCCACCCTCGCTCCGCAAAGAACGCCGAGCTTCCCGCCACGGCGGATCTTCGACAGATAGGGCTACAATCTGACTGCGCTCCGCGCCTAATCGGATCCTTGTTCTCTTCCTGCCTCCACCCTCCGAGCTTGAAGCTAGCCATTCCGCGCGCTAATGCTACGAGTTCCCTGGCAGTCGAGATGTGTCATTGGCCGCCAATCTGCGCTCTTTCACAAAGCAGGCTTCAGCGTCCAAACCCCAATGGGCAGACGAGACGTCTGCCCCACGTCCCAAAACTTTACGTGGGCTTCATCTTCTGGGCTGCTTTGAGCGCGGCCTTAAAGACATTCGGATAGGTCCCACAGCGGCACAAGTTGCCGGCGCAGGCCTCCTTCACCTCATCGAGCGTGGGGTGGGGCTGGTGATCCAGGAAATGCTTCAAGGCCATCACCATGCCCGGCGTACAATAACCGCATTGCAGCGCATCATGGTCGATAAAGGCCTGTTGGAGAGGATGTAGTTTCCCGTCAAGGGCAACGCCTTCGATGGTTTCAATCCGGGACTGGTCGCATTCCAGCGCCAGGCTCATACAGGAATAAACGAGCTGACCGTCACGCACCACCGTGCAGGCGCCACACTCTCCCCGGTCGCAAACGATTTTCGTGCCGGTGAGTCCCAGTTCGCGGCGCAGAACAGTAGCCAGCGTCCATCGGGGCTCTACCCCAAGCTCGTATTTTGTCCCATTTATCCACAATGAAATCGGGACAAGGTGAGCTCCACCCTCGGTGGGTTCGCGGGCAAGGGTATCTGTTACAGGCGCGGCGCCGGTCGCCCCGGCTTCAATGACGGCTGCGGAAGCTACGCCGATCCCGACGGTGGCCATGAAATCGCGACGTGACACCGGAGGGATGAGAGGGGTTTCGGGACTCTTCGATTCAATCATGGCTCGGGACTCCTTTGGACGCAGGATATCCGGGATGTAACGGAATGATGAAAGGCCCCCAAATCAGGATCTCAAATCCTCATTTGAACTGGCCGACAAATGCAGAGGTCTTTCTTCGAAGGGGAGTATTGTGACGCAGCAGAATTCCTTTTTCAAGCTGAAAAGCGGAAATTGGGGAGGATGATTGCAGAGATTATTGAGGCTTCCTTTCACCCTCCTTCGGGTCATTAATGGGCCGGCTTTGGGCGAAGGCATGGAGCGCTTGCGCCAGCCATACCTTTTTTCTGCCCCGGTCGGTGGCCAGATAAATCCTTTCAAATCGAATCAACTCATTCGGAGGAAGTTCCTTGTGGATGTACTTGCGGACCATTGAATCCTCTAAGACCTCCAGGTCTTCCAGAATTCGATCGTCCTTGAACACCCTTTCCTCGAGTCTCTTGTGCTCATCTTCCGGGAGTTGACTGAGGAGATACTGGCAGATTTTTTCCTTCTCAATGCCCCCATCCGTGCCCAAATCGCACACCCCTTGGAGTTCGGGGAGCGAGGAAAGCCATTGTTTAAACTCCTCAAAGACCTTTTGTGCCGACTCGCCGAGCGGCATATCCAGATCCAGTTGTTCAGAGATGCATTCATTGACAATGCACTCCCCGAGCTTCATCAACCAAGAAGCGTACTGACGCTTGAACTCCTCGTTATAACCAAAGAACTCCACAAGTCGAGACACCTCAGAGTTCAATCTCAAAAGCTTTCCGACAGTCATAGATAACTCCCTTGGAGATGAAAGCGCATAGACCTAGTCAACCCAAATCAGAACAGCAACGGTCCGCTCCTGAGATGTGTTCAAACTCTTCCCTGAATTCCCCTGGCCTTTTACTTTTCCCTTCGATATCAAACTAAGTTTCAGCCTCGCCCTTGGATCCCGATCACAGCGCTAAATCGTCCCGCTCCCTTTCCGTGCACGGGGGCTGAAGAGTTAATCGCGCCCGAACCGGCCTTGTCAGGAGATTCCTGGGTTCGGATGTACCTGTCAAACAACATTTTGGCAACCATCAAGGAAACAATTCCAGAGGCCCAAAACAAAGCTGCTAGTTCTATAATGACCTTTTCCATCATGACGAAACCCCCTGGAGTTGACCTCGATCCACAAGCTTAACCAATCGCTTCCCTCAAATTGGATCACTCATATTCTCCCCAGTGCGCCTTGATAAAGCCCTGCTTGAGGGAAGGGGAGAGGAGGACCTTCCCTCAATCGGCCCACGGAGCAATGACGTGGGTCAATACCTCACATATTGTCCAATCCTTCGTCTTTTGGTTCCTGCTCCTCCAGCAGTGCCATCCACGCATCTTCGGTTTTGCGGCAGAGTCCTCCACATTCATCCCAGATGGTGGGAGGCAGGTCCCGCACTCTCTCAATCAGGAGGGGATGCAATTGAGAACCGGACGCCACCATCCCAAGCGGCTGTCGCAGATTAAAGCGATTGAATCCGATTTTGCGGCCATCCAGCAAACTCGCTCGACCGCCCGCTGCCAGCACCAGGGCCACGCCTGCGCAGGTTCCCCATTCCTTGCCCGGCGTCAGGGAAAACACCCCATCATCCAGGCCCGCAGCCACTCGCGCGAGTTTGTAGGGC
>JBAVHJ010000645.1:0-4843 GCA_049685715.1 Terriglobia bacterium
TTGTAAGGGTTCATCTCAATGTGAGCGCGACACTCCGCGATGGCGCTGTCAATCAGAAGCAGCTTCTCACGGTAGTTCATCATCAGCTGAGAGGTTGGGCTTTGCAGTTCGGGTTGGACCTGTTGGGCCAGCCTGTCAAGCGAGTGGATGTAAGCGGCCTCGGTGCGCTCGATCTCTGTGAGCGCTTGTTCGGTTAATAGCCGCTTTTGCGGGGAAGGAATCCCTTCCGATGGAGGCGCCTCCTCGGAGAACGGCTTGGGCGCGACGACCCCGGACCGTTGCTGGAAAGTTGGGGCGGGGGTCTGTGGATGTCGCCACAGCAGACCGACGCTGAAGGTGGAAATCAGGACCAGGGCTGCCAGTGCAGCGGCGGCCTGCCAGTTTTCAACGAAGATTTGGGGAATGGCCCGGAAACCCCATTTTGACCGGGTTTGGGCGACCCTCGATTCCGCGACCAGGTGGTCCCGAATCTTCAGCCACAGGTGGGGAGAATTCCAGCTCTTTCGAAGAGAGGTTGCCACGGCCGAGATTTCGTCCCATCGATTCAGTTCTTCGCCGCAAGAAAGACAGTGCTGGGCATGCACGGCCAGCGCTTCCATCAGCTCAGGTTTCTGGTGACGCAGAATGTATTCCAAATCGCTGCATTCAATCGGAATCATAGATTAGACCTCCACGGCCGTGGGGAATCCTTCAACATGCGCCGGAGGTCCCGCTTGGCGTCGAACAACGAATTCTTGGAGGTGCCCTCCGGGATTCCCATGATTTCGGCGATCTCCGAATGCTTGAATCCCTCCACTTCAAATAGCAGAAACACGGTACGGTTTCGCGGGCTCAGATCATTCAAGCATTTTTCGAGCGCCAGCCGCAGGGGGTGATCGTCAGTCCGCACCAGAACAGCCTCTGTTTCCTGGGCCCCAGGATCCAGGCTGGACATTTCCTGTTTGAAATGTTTTGAGCGCCGCAGGTCATGGCAGGTGTTGACGAGGATGCGGTAGATCCAGGTGGTAAAGGCGGATTGTCCACGAAAATCAGCCACGCTGCGGTAAATCTTCAAAAAGGCCTCCTGGACCGCATCCTCGGCATCCGAAGTGTTCCCGAGCAGGTTTAACGCTATACTCTTCATGCGAGGCCCGTAAGACAGGTAAAGACACTCGTAGGCCGACAAGTTGCCGCCCTTGCAGCCTTCCACGAGATCCCATTCGGCTTCTGTACGAAGGGCCGGGTTGTGAGGACCTGGCAAGACGCTCTCCTTTGTCGAGGGCGGAACTCTTAGCACATTTTCCAGGAGCAATCCAGCCTCCTCACAACCGCGTCGTTTCCGCGATCAGGCAATAAGGTCCCCTCCGGGCAGCAGGCTTCGGAAGCCCGTGCCTTCATCACTTTCCACTTCTTAGACGGGGTTGGGTGTCCAGTCGTTGGAAAAAAGTGCGATTAAAAAACTTAGGGAATTGAGAAGGGTCGTATATAGTGACCCGCGCGGCGATTTTTTCTTGAGTCCCGCCGGAATATCCTTGGGAAAGAAGAATGATTCGCTGATTTTATGACGCGGACTCGCGATACAGTATTATGAAACGATCATCTGTTCCATACCTCGTGGCGCTGCTGATCACCTTGGCCGCCGCTTACTACCAACGCGTGACCGGCCCCACCTATCCCGCGAAAGGCAAGGTGACCCTCGACGGTCAGTCTTATTCCTATCGCTTGCCGCGGAGCTATGACGGACCAGACGACTGCGAAGTCCGCATGAAACAGTTGGATCCCTCCATCCAGGGGAGACTTTCCTTCCGCCGCCTGGGTGCGGGCGAGCAGTGGCGGAGTGTTTCCATGCGGCGTGAAAAGGACGATCTAATCGGCACACTGCCTCACCAGCCTGCTGCGGGGAAAATGGAGTACACCATCGCCTTGTCATCGCCGGCGGGGCAGCAGATAATCGGAGGCGACTCTCCGATCAAGGTTCGTTTTCGGGGAGTCGTGCCGCTCACGATCCTGATCCCGCATGTGACCTGTATGTTCCTGGCGATGTGGGCGTCGACAGCGGCCGGACTAAAGGCTGTTGGCAAGATGGCGGGCTATAAAACGATCGCATGGTTGACGGTGGCGTTCCTGGTTCTGGGGGGCATGATCCTGGGTCCCATGGTGCAACATCACGCGTTCGGGGAGTATTGGACAGGCGTTCCTTTCGGCTACGACCTGACCGATAACAAAACCTTGATAGCCCTGGTGGGCTGGCTGCTGGCCCTGCTTGCGAACTGGAAGAAAGAGCGGATGGGAGCGATCATCGCCGCTGCAGTGCTCCTCCTCGTTGTTTATTCCATTCCACACAGTGTCCTTGGGTCGCATTTGGATTATTCCTCGATGAAGGTGAAAACCGGTTAGGACGACCACGGCACGACGGTCGGGGTGAAGCGCGAAGGCGGGGACTCGTCTCGAGGGTGGAAAACGCCGATAGTTTTCTGCTCGGGCGGTCGCAGGATCAGTTGAGAAACGCACGTCAAAGATGAATGACCCGCCCGCGATTCGCCTTGACAAAGCGCGTCCTTTCACTGAACATTTGAAGCTTGTCTTTTGCGGGAATTGTTCGTGAGGAAGTTGTATCCGTATTTTATCAGGGCCCGTCTTTTTTACCTGAGAGGAGAGACCTGTCTTGCGCTGGAGCGAAACCTTCATACCCACCCTGAGAGAAACTCCGGCTGAAGCGGAAACCATCAGCCATCAGCTCTTGCTGCGCGCAGGCTACATCCGCCAGGTGGCGGCGGGCATCTATTCCTACCTTCCGCTGGCGCAACGATCGGTGCTCAAGATCTCCCAAATCATCCGGGAGGACATGAATCGCGTTGGCGGCCAGGAATTCTTCCTGCCGGTCCTTCATCCCCGCGAACTCTGGGAAGAATCCGGGCGTTGGGAGATCATGGGGGACAACATGTTCCGCCTGAAGGACCGCGCGGGACGGGACCTGTGTCTCGGCATGACCCATGAGGAGGTCATCACCGATATTGCCCGTCACGAACTTCGGAGCTACAAACAACTCCCGCAGACGTGGTATCAAATCCAGACCAAGTTTCGCGATGAGGCCCGTCCCAAGGGCGGCCTGTTGCGCGTGCGTCAATTCACCATGAAGGACGCTTACTCCTTCCATACTTCCTGGGAGTCCCTCGACCAGACTTACCAGCGGCAGTACGAGGCTTACAGCCGGATTTTCGATCGTTGCGGTCTGCGCTACATCGCGGTGAAGGCCGACACCGGAGCGATGGGAGGCAAAGACTCTCACGAGTTTTCCGCGTTGATTGACGCGGGCGAAGATCTCATCGTCCATTGTGAGAACTGCGGTTACGGGGCCAACCGCGAGATGGCCATTAGCAAGGCGCCTCCCTTCGAAGACGGAGAGGCGCCGGCACGTCCTGAAAAATTTGCGACACCCGGCATCCGTACGATCGCGGCTCTCGAAGCCTTCCCCGCCGGAGCGGAAGGCCGGCGACAAATCAAGACCCTGATTTACATGGTCGACGAGAAACCGGTTCTGCTCTGCGTTCGCGGCGATCATATCGTCAACGAAGCGGCACTGGCACGATTGTTCGGCGCCGGGATGAAGTTCTATCCGGCGCATCCCGACCAGATTGTGGCGGCGCTGGGCGCCAATGCCGGTTCGCTCGGCCCCGTCGGGGCGAGCCGGTATCGCATCGTTGTTGACGAGGCACTGCGGGGCCGAAAAAACATGACCACCGGAGCGAACGAGGATGATTTTCATATTCGCGGGGTTGTGGTGGATCGCGATTTCAGCGGTGAATATCAGCACCTGCGCCTGGTGGAGGAAGGGGATCTGTGCTTCCAGTGCGGGCATCCCATCAAAATGTGGAAAGGGCTGGAGATCGGCCAGATCTTTAAGCTCGGCCTTCGCTACTCGGAAATCATGGGCGCTACCGTGCTGAATGAAAAAGGGGAGGGCGTCCCGATGATCATGGGCTGTTATGGCATCGGGGTGGAGCGAATCCTCGCCGCCGCCATCGAACAGAATCATGACGAGAGTGGAATGATTCTGCCGGTTTCCATCGCTCCGTTCTCCGTGATCGTGAACATCGTCAACATGAACGACGCGGAAGCAGTCAAGGCGGGCGAAAGGATTTCTGCGGACCTGCAAGCTGCGGGAATTGACGTCCTGCTCGATGATCGGGAAGAACGTCCCGGGGTGAAATTCAAGGACAATGATCTGATCGGCGTCCCGCTCCGGATCACCGTGGGGCCTAAGAAGCTCAAGGAGGGCAAGGCGGAAGTTTACCTCCGGGCAAAGCGCGAGTTCACGGATGTGGCTTTGGATGCGGTGACCCCCACGGTGCAGGAATTGTTGGCCGCCAATGCACCCCGGGTGAAGAAGTGACGCTGTGCGGAATCCACTCGATTGAACCGGGATTCCGAAATAAGCGCGGGAGAGCGAATCCCGCTCTCCAGGCCAAGGTTCCCGGGAAGTAACTGAATTCTCTTGGTCCGAGGGGGTCCGATCCTTTCCCCCTGATTCAAAGTCGGTCATTGATGTGGGGTGAGACCAGGCACCGGGCGCGGTGATTCTTAAGTGGAAAGGGAAAAGGCATCAATGGGAAGATGGCGCAGTCGACGGGGTGGAACGGGATCGTTCATTTTTTGGGTCGTCGTATTGGCCCTCATCATCTACCTGGGGGTGAAATTCATCCCCCCCTATGTTTCATCCAATGAGTTTGTCGATGCCATGGATTATGAGGCGAAGGAAGCGGGTGCGGGCAACCGCGATGATGGAAAAATCCGCTCGGCCTTGTTAATCAAGGCGAAGGAACTGAAATTGCCGGTGAAGGATTCAAGCATTAAAGTGACGCGC
>JBAVHJ010000646.1:0-6930 GCA_049685715.1 Terriglobia bacterium
GAAATCACGACCTCCCTTTCGTTGGTTCCGGCTTCCGGCGGCGAAGTAAAGCACGTCGACACCGATTACAAGGGCACCATTTTCTGGGCCCGTTGGGCGACGGATTCCAAATACCTGATTGTGGAATCCGTGGAGGGCGCACACGCCGTGATTTCAGGTCTCGACACAACCAATGGCCGAACGAAAAAGATGTTTGATGTTCAGATCGTGACCGGCCAGGATCACGGCTTCTCGATGAATCGTGATGCCAGCGCCATCGCGTTTCTTCACCAGAAGGCCGAGGCGCCCACCGACGTGTGGATAATTGACGAAGAAAACCAGAAGATGCAACAACTGACTCACATGAATCCCCAGGTGGAGGAGTGGCGCTTGGGGAGCGTTGAGGAGATTTCCTGGAAGAGCAAGAAGGATGACAAAACCATCTATGGCGTTCTCATCAAACCCCCGGATTATGATGCCGGGAAGTCGTATCCAATGATCGCGGAGATTCATGGAGGGCCCGAGTGGGCGTGGTGGATGGGCTGGCATGGCAGCTGGCATGAGTGGGGACAGCTGTTGGCATCGCACGGGTACGTCGTCTTGCTGCCCAATCCCAGGGGAAGCGAGGGGCAGGGGACTGCCTTTGTCGAAGCGAATCGGGACGACTGGGGCGGCGGTGATTTTGTCGATATCATGAGCGGCGTCGATGAGTTGGTTGAGAAAAAGATTGCGGATCCGAACCGCCTGGGGATCGGGGGCTGGAGTTACGGCGGATTTATGACTTCGTGGGCCGTCACCCAGACCCACCGCTTCAAAGCCGCGGTCGTGGGGGCGGGCGTGACCAATCTATTCAGCTTCAATGGAACGAGCGACATCACTCCATCCTTCTTGAAGTCCTACTTTCTCGATCTTCCTTTCAACCGCCGGGACGCCTATGAAAAGCATTCTGCCATGTCCTTTGTGAAAGACGTCAAGACGCCCACCCTTGTGGTGCACGGGGGAGGCGATGAGCGAGTTCCCCTGGGACAAGGGCAGGAGTTTTACCATGCGTTGAAGCAAATGGGTGTCAAGACCGAAATGGTCGTTTATCCCCGGGAGCCCCACGGGTTCAGGGAGCGCGCGCACCAGTTGGATCTGCTGACTCGCATTGTGGGCTGGTTTGACGCTTATCTAAAGTAGGGACGTCCTCCGCGGCGGATCCGCCACGGCGGACGCCCCGAGGGCACGCTGGATATCGATAGATTTTATGAGGGGCGTTTCTCAGTCACCTTCGCGCCTCTGCGGTTTTGTGAAACCCCGTTGAATTTCAAATTGAGACGACTTCATTCCCGTGAATCTTGAAGACGCAAAAAAAGCCATTTACTGCCTGACTTACGGCGTTTACGTGATCACCACGAAACGAGGCGAAGAAGTGAGCGCGATGACCGCCGTCTGGGTCACGCAAGTATCGAAGGAGCCCTTGGAGGTCGTGGTGGGTCTAACACCCGAGAGCTGTACGACCCAGATGCTCCTGGAGAGCAAGGTCTTTGCCATTAATGTGCTCGCAAAAGAACAGCAAGAGTTGGCTTACGCCCTGGGGCGGACCACTTCGAATGAGACCGACAAATTCGTCGGGGTTCCCACGATGACCAAATCAACCGGTTCGCCTATTCTCTGCGATTCCGTGGCCTTTGTTGATTGCCGTGTAATATCTCAAGCCAAGGTCGGATCACACTTCGTGATCATTGGAGAAGTAGTGGAGGCGGGGGTCCTTCACGATGTCGTCCCCGCCATCTATCGGAACGGGAAGATTTTCTAAAAGGACTTTAACTGAGGGCAGGATCCGGGTCGGCACTCCGTCACGGCAGTGCCGCTGGGATGTCATCATGAAAATATCTAAAAATGATTTTGTGGCCAGCGTGGATCTGGGCGGCACAAATCTACGCGTCGCCGCCGTGGACTGCGAAGGGAAGATTCTGGAAGAAAGACGCATCCCGACCCAGGTGGAGCGGGGTCGCGATGACGTCATTGAGCGGACCTGCGATTTGATTCTGGATCTCAGCTCCGACCTCCGGAAGAAAAAACGACGTCTGGTGGGCGTGGGTGTGGGCATTCCCGGTCTCGTTTACTACCATCGCGAGCTCCATGAATCTCCCAATTTCCCCGGGAAAGGAATATTCCCGGTCAAAGCCAAAATGGAAAGAATCCTGCCGGTGGAGGTCATTGTAGATAATGACGCCAATGTGGCGGCGCTCGGGGAAGTATGGAAAGGGGCGGCACGAGGCGTCAGGAATGCGAGCCTGCTGACGCTGGGCACCGGGGTCGGTTGCGGCATCGTGCTGGAAGGGGAGATCTGGAGCGGTACCCGGGGAACCGCGGCCGAAACGGGGCATATGATTGTCGATCCCCATGGCGAGCGGTGCAATTGCGGGTCTTACGGTTGTGCGGAAACCTACGCCTCCGCCACCTGGGTGGTCAAACGCGCTCGCGCCGCGGCGGACCGGGGAGATTCGAAATCTTTGAGGAGACTCTTTCGTGATAATGACGCAGTCACCGCGGTCGACGTCTTCCGGTGGGCGAAAAAGGGGGATCGTGCCGCCCTGCGAATCTTCCAACTCGTCGGATGGGCTCTTGGAATCGTCATCGCCGATTTGACCAACGTCCTCGATCTCGAAAAATATATCGTGGGCGGCGGGGTCGCGAATGCCTGGGGAATCTTCGCGCCCTCCATGATGAAAGAGGTCTTCGCGCGGTCCTACGTTTACCGTGCAGAGAAAATGCCTATAGTCCGGTCACGCCTAATCGACAAAGCCGGTTTGCTCGGCGCAGCCCGGATGGTGTGGCAACGGTACGCAAAAGCCAAGTAGGGCGAGCAGGCTGCTCGCCCATCGCAGGCCAACCTGAATCAACAAGACGGGCATCGAAACAGAAGTCCGATCAATTACAGCTGCAATGACTGGCGGGGGATTAAACCAATTTCCGGTCACAGGCATCTAAACGTTCTCTTATCAAATGGGGCCGGTCGGGTTCTGTGGCTCTTTCGTAAATCACTGAAAATCAAGGAGAGTTATGAGGCTTTCAAGACAAAAGCTGACGGTTGTTTTCATACTTTATCTTGCGATGACAGTCCTTCCCGCATCGCTATCGGCCAAATCTAACCGGCCGCGCGTCTCGCCCGAACGATTGCGCGAAGGCGGATTCATCGACGGGACCTATCCGGGAAACTGGAATGACACAGCCCGAATCTCGCAAAACTTCAAGTATCGCCGACAAGGGCCACAGTTTTCATTGAAACAGAATACCCTGAACGCAGATCAAGGAAACATCGCGGTCATCGAAGACGATGGAAGCGTCATTTTTCCCGCAAATCACTTCGATCTGGATAACAGCAATATCCGGTTTACGCCAAGCGGCTCTGCCTACGCGGTGACCAAAATTCCACAGAATTTTGATCCGGCCGCGGGTGCGATCCTGGTTCCGGGTACCGTCTCCCCCTCTCAAGGACAGCCGCCGGGGCCCAACTTGTCTGATGATGACGCCACGCAAGTTCCATTCTCGAGTGGGTTCACCTTTACCTTCTTTGGCCAAACCTATAGCAGTGTGTTCGTCGGTTCGGATGGCTATTTGACTTTTACTTCCGGCGATGCCACCAGCGATGATCGTGACCTCGTCCGTTTTTTGAGTCGTCAGCCCCGCATTGGCCCTCTTTTTGCCGACCTCGAACCGGGCTGCGGGACAGGAGATGTCAGGACGCTTCAACGGAGCGACCGGTTTATCGCCATATGGAATGATATTCCAAACTTCAGTGATTCTTGCTCCAACGTCAATCGGGATCACAATACCTTTGAAGTCGTTTTGTTTGCGAATGGATCCATTGAGTTCTCATTTAACGGAATGGGGACTTCGGAAGGCATCGTGGGAATCGCTCCGGGAAACAACGCGGGAAAACCTCCTTCCGTGGTCGATTACACCACTTTGACGACGCCTACTCTTGAATTTGGAGTCATCTTCGAATTCTTCTCAACCTCCATGACGATTTCAAGGACGGCTCTGGCAGAAAAGTTTTATGAAACTCATGGCGACGATTACGATTTCATTACCTTCCTGACAAACTTTAGTTTCAATTTGGGAGGGAATGCATTTGCGTTTGAAGAGAATGTCAGCAACGATGCCACCGGCTTGGGTGCCCTTCCTGTGTTCCAACCTGACCCCGCCTGGAGTACAAAAGGACGCCTCCGAAGTTTTCTGACGCTGGGGCAGCTCAGTCAATATCCCACCGATCCCAACCAGATATTCCTGGGAACCAACAGTACCGTCGAGGTGATTGGCCAGGAATTCGGGCACCGGTGGATGTCATTCGTCGATATTCCGAGTGCGACCTGCGATCCGACGACAACCCCCCAGACCTTTGTGAACACAATCCTGGGGCGTGATTGCGCTCACTGGAGCTTTTTCTTTAATTCCGACGGATCGGTCATGGAAGGCAACGACATCCAGGACAATGGCAACGGGACCTTCACCACCAAAGACGATGCCACTTCGAAATACAGCGATCTGGATCAATATCTCATGGGTCTTAAAGACCAGTCGGAGATTTCCCCCACTTTCGTCGTGTTTAATCCCACGGGTACAAGCCGAGCCAATGGGTCCCCGCCCGATGTCAATGTAACGTTTGGAGGGACCAGGCATACCGTGACGGTTAATGACATCATGACGGCGAGCATACTGCTCCCTGATGGCTCTACCGGACCAAACGGCCTTCGTACCCCGACTCCTGCAACGTCGCAAAAGGCGTTCCGGCAAGCATGGATTTTGCTGGTTCAAAGAAACACGACGCCTTCTGCGGCGGACGTTGCTAGAATCGATACGATACGCCAGGCTTGGCAGTCTTTTTTCTCAACAGCCACCAATGGCCGGGGCAGCGTCGACACTACCCTGGTTTCCACTGTGTTCAGCGCCCAGCTCCCCGCAAGTGGAGGCGTGTCGAAAATCTCTTCCGGGCAGGGACAGTTCGCCTCCGTCAGCTACGGTCAGGTGACGAATCCGGCAGGTCCTCCACCCGTTGGTTTGGCGATTTTTGCACAAAGGCAGAGCGGAGCCCTTGTTACTGAAGCGGGCGTGCCAGCGGTGGCGGCCACGACCTCATCGAGGGTGTTCGTGGACTTCGATGCGGCGAACGGCCGGGATAGCGGTGTTGCCCTGGTGAATCCGGGCGCCACTGCATTGACAGTCAATTTAACCTTGAGGGACCAAAATGGCGTTTCCAGCTCATGTCCGGCTGTAGCAGTTCCACCCCTGGGAAAGATTGCTCAATTTGCCAGTCAGTTCGGTTGTTCAGCCTTGGGCAGTTCATTTCTGGGGACGTTGACCTTTACAGCATCAGCTCCTTTTGCCGCAGTCAATTTACGCTCCGCTCCAAACGACCATCCCCCGGAGTCGATTTTCAGTGCCTTGCCTGTGGTCGATCCCACGGTCACGCCTGTTGGCTCAAACCTGATCTTCTCTCAGATCCTGGATGGAAACGGAAATCCAACTCAGATCCTGCTAATGAATACCTCCGGTTCAACCATTGGCGGAACCATTTTGCTTTTCAGGGATTCTGGAACTCCTGCCTTGCTGGATTTCGGCAGCGGACCGGTAAGTTCCTTATCCTATTCAATAAGCGCCAATGGCATGCAGAAGTTTTCGACGACCGGACAGGGAGGGCTAAGGGTCGCCTATGCCGTGGTAACGCCTACATCCGGGCAGCTTCCCGCGGGGGCAGTGATCTTTGCAGGAAAGGGCGCTACCGGCGCATCGTCACAGGCTGGAGTCTTAAACGCAATTCCGACGACCAACGCCCGTGTTTACATCGAACGATCATCGGTGCCACTGGATCGGGATACCGGAATTGCACTGGTCAATCGAAATGCTTCAACGGCCAACGTAACCCTCCACCTCGTCAGCCTGGACGGCTCGTTTAACCAGACGACCAGCATAAATGTTGATTCGAACATTCACCTCGCGGCGTTCATTGAACAACTTTTCGCGTCGGTCTCGATTCCCTCGGAATTTAAAGGAGTGCTGACCATTCAAAGCAACCAGCCGCTCGCCTTGGTAACATTGCGTCTGACGCATAATGAGCGCGGTGAAGAAATCTACTCAACTTTGCCTGTGGCTGATCTCAACAATCCGCCGGTTGGCCCGCTCTTTATTCCCCAGGTGGTCGACGGAGGCGGCTTTACGACTCAAATTATTCTGATCAACACATCGAATGGTGGAGAAACGGTGGGCATTACCTTCATCAGCCCGGGCGGAAGCACCGTGGTAGTCCCGTTCTCTTAAGGCAGCGAAGCGAAGAACTGGGATGAGGAAACAGTGTCGAGTGGCACGTGAGACGATAGAGACTAATAGGAGCGGGGGAATGTAGCGAAAGGAAAGTAAGTCAACCGGGGAGTTACTTCAAATAGCGGCTCGGCCTCTTCCACGCTGGATTTCCGGGAGGAATCCCTGGGTGAGTCATTCTGGAAGGACCGGCAACTCTTTGTTCTTGCCCCGTCACTTGCCACTCTCCTCAATCAGGATTCGTACACTTCGATGACTTTAGTTGAAACGTGCGGGCCCTTGGGTTTGGTGGAAAACTCCGAACGCACGATGAGAATCGCGTCCTCATCCCCTCGCAAACAGTTCCGGATGGGTTCGCCCTCTTCAACCTCGTGGCGGAAATCGCCGTAGTCATACTTCATCTCGGAATGCTTGGAGATGTCGATCTCCGTCGCCTTGCCCTTGCGCACAATGATCAGGCGTTCCCGTTTTTGCGTTTGCTCGGTAATCCCTTCGTGGTGGAAGTCTGAGATGGCTCTTTGACCATCGAGCGCGGACTTTGGGTAGAAAATCATTTCATAATCGCTTAACCCCGCGATCATCTTATCCAACTGCTGCTCCACCTTTTTATCCATGGACAACCCCGTCGATGCTTTTAGAGTCTCTTGC
>JBAVHJ010000647.1:0-4265 GCA_049685715.1 Terriglobia bacterium
CTTCGGGAATTAGCCGGGCTGACGACAAACGTCTCTGTTTTGGGCGCATACTTGGTGCGAGTACAGTCGGCCCGGAACAGTTTTGCCGCTTCGCGTACCCAGTTGGCGTGGGTGGTCACGATGCCGAAGCCACGGCTGTGGTCGATATCCAGATGCGTGAAATTGAACGACAGCACGCACAGGACACGGCGATCGATCAGGATGTACTTGCCGTGATAACGGGTCAGGTCGTTGGCCGTGCGAGCCACAATGATTCCGGCGGCGAGGCAGCGCAGCTCGAGCTTGCGCAGGCCCTGTTCGCCACCGCGGTTGGCAAAGGCGATCAAGGCGGTCACCTTGACGCCCCTCTCCGCTGCCGCCTTCAGCGCCATCTCCACGTCTTTGCGATCGAAGCGGAAGATGGCAATCTCCACACTCTGCTTCGCGCCCTTGATGGCAGAGAGCAGCGGCCCCACCCCGTCAGAAGGCTCGATGATCAGTTTCACGATTGAATCTCTCCGGCTTTAACCTTGTCAGGCAATTTTATGTTTCGAGTTTCGCATCCTAATAATGATGATCAAATAGAGTGAAACTCATCGTCCCATTAATGTTGCGTTGCACAAGGTTTGGTAGCCGTGATCCCGTTTTTTGGGATCGCGGGGTTTTCCCTGCCCGTCGCAAAAGCCCGTGATCCTCGCAAAAGCCCGCGATCCCGCAAGGCGGGATCACGGCTACCAAAGCGTTCCAATTCGAGAGATGGTGTCATCAGTCACTATATTCTCTCATCCTCCGTCGATGCTTCAAAGGGCAGTTTCTGCGAGCCGTCCGTCTCCTTGATGATCACAGACCTTTAAGTTCCGCGATTCTCTTCAGCACGGCCTGCGTGTAGACCGTGATTTCATCGGGCGAATAGCCCCCGGCATGGAAGCACTCGCGGACCTGTTCCTCGGAAAGCATCGCCAGCCTCTCCCCCAGCCATTTCGCGTCGGCGCGGGGGATGTGTTGGGTAACCTTTTCCATATCGGATTTGGCGTGCAGCACAAAATCAACGAAGTCGGGGTCGGCTTTCCCGATAAATTTCGAGTTTGCATAGTCTTTGGGCTCGCTCTTGGATCGCCTGAGCCGATTGCCCGTATTTCCTAAAGTGGCCCCCACGTCGCTCACCAAATACCTGCGTTCCCCGTCCACTTCATAGATCGAGTTGTTGACTTTTTTTAAGTCCCAATTGTTCAACAAAGACATCATGATTCGCAAGCCGTTCAATTCCTGCTTGTTGAGGAAAGGATTGTCGAACCAGCCCCAATTGCCGAGATTCTTCACCCCTTTCGGCTTGCGTTCCAGGCGCGCATTTTGGACCGTGCCGTCGGCAGAAACAAAACTACTGCCACGGCGCAACTTCGGCATCCCCGCCACTTTGAACTCTGCCAGGTAATAGTCTTCATCCACAAAATAGCCGGCGGCCCACAATAAGCGTGTCGCCGCGGTTTCCGACTGGGGTTCCTGGCCCAGCTTCACCCTCCACTGGACGCCCTGTTCGTCTTTGATATCGAACTTCGGACTGGTTCCCTGCTTGTCTTCCTTGACGAAGGTGAATTTTCCGTTCGGGTCCGGCGCGTGCTCTTCCCCGCCGGCGCCGTAAAGTAGATTCAAGGAAGGGACGTCGCCCGGATCACGCCAGATCACCTCTGGCAGGTTGCCGGGATTCCCCTTGTCTTTGTCTTTATTTTTCTTCTGCGCAGCTAATGATGCCGAAAGCACCAACAACATCATCATTATTACTGTGAAGTACAGCCTGGCTTTCGTCCGTTGCATTGTCTTTGCCTCTTTCTTAATGAAAACAACTGTTAACCGCCTACCCGTTAGTCTCTGCTTTGCTGAGCGCCTCGGGGGTCTGGATTTTGTATAATTCTGCATACACTCCGTTTTTTGCCAAAAGGGCCTCGTGAGTGCCTTGTTCCGCCAATTCGCAATCTTTGATCACAAAGATAACATCCGCGTGGCGGATGGTGTCGAGATGATGTGCGATGACGACGGAAGTTCTACCCTTCATCAGTTTGTCGAGGGCTTCGATGACAGATTGTTCGGAGGCGGCATCCAGGCCCACGGTCGGCTCGTCGAGAATCAGGATGGGAGTATTGCGAATGACTGCCCGGGCAATGGCAATTCGCTGGCGTTGACCGCCCGAGAGCGTGACGCCGCGCTCGCCGACCATGGTGTCGTAGCCGTCGGGCATTTCCTCGATGAACTCCTGCGCATTGGCCAGTTCGGCGGCGCGCTTGATTTCTTTGGGCGAGGCGCCGGGTTTGCCATAGGCAATGTTTTCCCAAATCGTGGCGCGGAAGAGGAGGGTGTCCTGGAGGACGAAACTGATCTGATCGCGCAGCGATTTCAGCCGATAGCGGCGAATGTCGGTGCCATCGATTCCGACATGTCCGGAAACGGGATCGTAGAAACGCGGAATCAAGCTCACGAGTGTGGTCTTCCCGGTACCCGAAGGGCCCACTAGCGCCGCAACCTGCCCGGCTTCGATCTTGAAGCTGATGTCTCGGAGGACCTGCTTCTCCTTGTCGCCTCCATAGTTGAAGCTGACCTGGGCGAATTCGATTTGACCTTTGAACTTGGGGGCCTGACGTGCTCCCGGCTCGTCCTTCACGCGGCTTTCTATCTCCAGGACTTCCTGGATGCGCTCGTAACCGACCATCGACTTGGACACGGTGTCGGTCATTTTAGAGAGATCACGCATCGGTTTGTACATCTTCCCCAGATACAACAGGAACACGATCAGCGTCCCCGTGGTCAGCCGGTCGGCCAGTGCAAGCCGCGCCCCGTACCACAACACTAGACACGTCCCAATGGCCACGATGACCTCCACCACCGGTGCAAGCTTGGCTTTGATACTTCGGGCCTGGAGCCCCGCCTCCACGTTTTCCAGGCTTTCAGACTCGAACCGCTTCTGTTCGTAGTCTTCCCGGGCAAATGCCTTGACCACGCGGATGGAGGTCAGCACTTCCTCCACCAGGGAGAGCAGTTCGCTTTCTTTTTTCCGAACCGCGCGCGAAGCCTTCTTGATGCGCCGCGTGAAGGAATAGACGACCAGGAAGAGCACCGGCGAGACAGAGAGGGCAATGAGGGTAAAGCGCCAATCGAGATAAAACATGACCCCGATCATGCCGGTCAACGTCATCACGTTGACCAGTATGCCGAGGAGTGCTGAGTTGATGAAATCCTGGACGGCTTCGATGTCACTGGTGACGCGGGTGATCAGGTCGCCGGTCCGCGTTTCATCGTGTTCGGCCAGCGACAGCCGCTGAATGTGGTGGTACAGGGTCCGGCGCAGGTCGTGCCCCACCCATTGACTGACGCTCGTGGTCAGGTATTTTTCGAAGTAGGCGCTGACGGCGCCGACAATCGCAATGAGAGCGACGGCGGCGACGGCGAAGTTCAGAACCGCATAGTGGTCCTGGCCGAACAGCCGGGTAATAATTCCGGCCAGCCGACCGGGAAGTTTGCCCGAGCGCTGAATGTTATCGACGACAATTTTGATGGGCCACGGCTCGAGAATATCCGTGAGCGCTTCGCCCAGCACGGCCACCAGCGCGATGGTCAGCGCCTTCCAGTGAGGACGAACCACGTCGATGATCCTCAGTTTTCGCGAGGACTGGGTCGCCGGAGGTTTGTCAGCTTTATCGGTCATACCATCTTATGTTATGGGGCCGGGCATGCCGGACGCTGCGGTTTTAATCAATTGACTTGGTTTCACGAGGCGGCGGTCCGTTCGAGCGCTAGAGTCCGGTTTCCAGAACGCTAGCTCTACCTTGCCATGTTACTCGGGGGTAACTCGGGCGTCTGTGCAAAAAGGCACACCCCCCAATGGTTCCTAACAGAATGGAATGGGGGCCACCTATCTCTGAGTTGTGTCCAGAGGCAACACTTCTCCCCGTACCCAGCCAAGAGTTTTGTATGATCCCCCCGGCCGCGAGTGAATTAATTTTTTGCTAACCACACCTATTATAAAACAAAAGGGGTCAGGCTGCGACCATCGACAAAACCGGACAAGATTGAAGGGATGCGATTGCTCTCCGTGCCTCTGTCTCTCGATTGTCAAATGTCGCCGGACTGTTGCCTAAATGGCCCCCATCATACTGATGTACAAAAGTGAACAGACAAAGAAACCCTCTCTCGATAGACTTTCTGTGAGTTAAGTCCGACTAGGTTCGAGGGGCAGTTGGGGGTGGAAAGTAATGCCACCCCGGCATTTTGGGGCGTTTGTTATGTCTTTTGAAGCA
>JBAVHJ010000648.1:0-5354 GCA_049685715.1 Terriglobia bacterium
CCTTCCGGAGTTCCTCAACCCGAGCATAATCCTCCAGGCGGCGGTATTTAGGTTCGTCGCGGTAACTCGATCCGGCCTGGGGCGCCTTTTGCGCCAGCATCACAAACTCCGGCGAGACTTTGAATTCCTGAGCCACCCGCTGAATGTCAAGTTGCCCGTGGTTTGATGCCGGCAAGGATCTTGTCGGTGGGGGATTTTGATCTTCGGGGAGTGGAATTTCTTTTTCGATTTGAGCTTTGAGCACGTCGGGATCCACGGCAAGCACGAGAAAATCACGTCCTGCGACCGGAGACGATCGCCCGTTGGGCAGGGCCGCCAGGACCGTCAGCTCGATTCGCGCATTGCTGGGGAGAGACTTCTTCGGTGGAGCAGAGCGCTTGGTTGGAGGGGTCTTGGCATTTGTTCCCTGGCACAGAAGGCCTAAGGGATGGATGAGACCCATGGCGGCAATCAAAATGACTGACCCGCCCCAGGGGGACTGCCGGGCTAGTCTTTGAACCGTATGGAACATTCGACTTTCTTCTTTTCGGGCAACTGGACCGGAGCGAGGGGCTTAAGCAAACCGTTTTCAACGATGGCGTCAAACCGGAGCGTCCGGCGATGGGGGCCGACCGCCTCTCCACGATCCATGGCCTCGTTGGCCAGCGCATCGGCCGCCGCATTCGCCTCCCGGCGGATATGCTCAATCTCAAATCGTGGAATCTGTGCCGCCAACTCCCGAGCGCGTTCAAACAGGGGCAAAAGATCCGGGCTCTTGACGCGGTATCGCCCGGTCATTTGGCGAACCAGCAACTCGGAATCGGAAAAGATCCGGATAAACGGCAGGTGATGGCTTGTGGCGTATTCCAGGGCGGCGAGCAATCCGGAGTATTCCGCCACATTGTTGGTCCGGACGCCCAGATATTCAGAACGGGAATCGACGGTCTCACCGGCTGCATTCTTGATGGCAACGCCATAACCGGCTGGCCCGGGGTTTCCCCGGGAGCCGCCATCAATGTAAAAAATCGTAGGCTCCTCGGCTGTTCTCTTATTCACGGACCGGCTCTCCACTGAACGCGCTGGGGGGTGCGGCCGGTTCGGCAGGGGGCACCCAGAACAGGATGCGGCTGCAGTTGTCGCACTGAATGATGCCCTTGTTCCGCATGACTTCGTTGAAGGTTTGAGGACGCAGCATGACGTGGCAGACGGTACAAATTTGGTCGCGCACTTCGGCGACCACTACTCCATTCCTCAGCTTGGCAGTGCGGGTGTAAAGATCCAGCACGGCATCGCTCAGGGACTGCGTGACCTGATCCCTTGTAGCGAGCAGGGAATCCAGCTCCTGTTGCTTTCCCCGGGTGTCCGTCTCGGCCTGTTGTTTCTCCCGAGCGACGTCCTGCTGTTGCCGCCGGGATTCGGCCTCGGTCTCTTTCAGTTCTTTTTCATCCGCCTCGGCCGCCACCATGAGGTCCAGGATCCCGTCTTCAATCTTCCGGATGGCGTTCTTATTGAATTCGATCTCGGTCAGGAACGCCCGGTATTCCTCGTTGGTCTTTACCTCGAGCAACTGGTTGTTGTATTTCGAGATTTTTTGTTCGAGGGTCTGAATGTCTCCGTCCAACTTCCGGCGCTGCTGCTGGTTCGCCGCCATGTGCTGCTTCACCGCAGCGTGCGCTGCGGTGATGTCGCTCAGTTGTTTTTCGATTTCGCGCAAGTGGTGGGGGAGCGCAGCGATCCACTCCTGGAGAGTGGAGATCTGCTTATCGAGTTCTTGAAGGCGGATGACAGACTGCAGTTCGATATTCATCGCTGGAAAGGCTCGGCTTTCTGGAAAACTCGTTCATGGCTGAAAATCCAGTGTCGGTGGCGACAGCTTCATTTACTCTCCGTCCACCGAATAGGGCTCACTCGATTTCGTCGAGAGAGGATTATAACATTGCACTTGGAGCCCCTTGAAACTCTTTTTGGGACGGGGGGACAAAGCCGGGCCTCCGCGGGGTGTGCCTGGCTCCGCGCTTTCATGTTCGCTGTTGACATTGTCGTTGACTCGTCGTTGAATTCAGTTGTGCTTATCCCAGCTTTAGTGACGAGGTCTCGATATGACCATCCCCAAGATCCCCACGAACGCCTCTCCCCGGACCCCGGCACCAGGTTTGGGCGATATGAAGACAGAAGAATTCCGGACGATGGGATACCGTTTGGTGGACTGGGCGGCGAACTATCTGGATACCGTGGGCTCGCTTCCCGTCCTGCCGCCGGTCAAACCCGGCTGGGTTCGGTCACAGCTGCCTTCCTCGCCTCCGACGGAACCGGAATCGCTTACCGGGGCTATCTCGGACCTTGACAGCATCATTACGCCGGGCAACACCCATTGGAACCATCCCGCCTTCTTTGGTTATTTTTCGATCACCGGCTCGATGCCGGGAATCCTGGGTGAGCTGGTAGCCGCCACGTACAACGTAAACGGCATGTTGTGGAAAACCTCGCCGTCGGCCACAGAGCTCGAAGAGGTGGTGCTCGGCTGGTTACGACAGATGCTTGGTCTTCCGGAGGGGTGGTTCGGCATCGTTCATGACACCGCCTCCGTGGCTTCGCTCTGTGCCATCGCGGCGGCGCGCGAGGCCCTGGACCTGAAGATTCGCGAAGAGGGCATGGCGGGGCGGACGGATCTTCCTCGCTTGCGGATGTACACCAGCGAGCATGCCCATTCCTCCATTGAAAAGGGAGCCATCGTTCTGGGGCTGGGCCAGCACGGAGTGCGGAAGATCGGGGTCGATTCAGAATTCAGGATGGATGCCGTCGCGCTCGAAAAAGCCGTTCAAGAGGATCTGGCGGCAGGGTGGAGGCCCTTCTGTGTTTGCGCCACGGTGGGAACGACTTCCACCACCTCGGTCGATCCCGTGCCGGCCATCGCCAAGATCTGTGACCGATATAACCTCTGGCTGCACGTGGACGCCGCCTATGCCGGCAGCGCTGCGATACTGCCCGAGAAGCGCGACATCTTGGCCGGTTGTGAACACGCCGATTCCTTTGTGACCAACCCCCACAAATGGCTCTTTACCCCCGTGGATTTCAGTGCCTTTTACACGCGCCAGCCTGACATTCTGCGACGGGCTTTTTCACTGGTGCCGGAGTACCTGCGCACGAGTTCGGATGACGAGGTGAAAAACCTGATGGACTACGGCGTGTCGCTCGGGCGGAGATTTCGCGCCCTCAAGTTCTGGTTTGTGGTGCGGGCCTTCGGTGTGAGCGGCCTTCAAGCGCGCATTCGTGAACACCTACGCCTGGCCCAATCCCTGGCCGGGTGGATTGATCAGAGCCCCGAATTCGAGCGACTCGCCCCGACTCCATTTTCCACCGTCTGCTTCCGCGCCCACCCTCGCGGGTGGGAGGATGAAAAGAAGCTCAATGCGCTGAACGAAAATGTTCTTGAACGAGTGAATGCCACCGGGCGGGCGTTCCTTTCCCATACGAAGCTCAACGGCATGTTCACCCTCCGTATCGCCATCGGAAACCTGAGAACGACGGAAGAACGCTTGGCGGAAACGTGGGCACTGCTGAATGAAAGCCTGAAGCAGGCCCGTTGACGGCTTGGAGAATCCGCGCCACATAGAGATTCACGACAACCCGAAGGGGGGACCCTGGTTTTGCTGTGGTCGCCCCGGTTTAATCTTGGGTTAGCGGTTGTTAGAGTGAATCCTCCGGAATTCGGTTTTATTTGGATTTTGGAATTTGGATTTTGCTTGGTATATGGAGTTTGGATTTTGGAATTTGATTACCACCTTCGACTTCACTCCTGGAGCGCGCGCTCCTCGCACAGGAAAAAAAGATTCCTGGCAAAAGGGTGAGTGAGAGCTGCACAGGCCTCCTGCGATCCAGGCTGTCAGGTTTCACTGCGGCTTCCCGGAAACCGACTTCAGGTTTCGGGTGATTTCGTCTTCGAGAAGGCGAGCGCGATTGCCACCCCATCCGGAGAAACGTTGGAGGATGACCCCGTCCGGCCCGATCAGCACATAGGTGGGGTAGCCGCGTACACTAAAGAGCCGTTGAACCTTTTCATCGCGGTCATGATACTGCGGCCAATCCATCCGGGCATTTTTGACAAACTCCCGCCAGGCGGAGGCGCTCCGGTCGGCGCTGATGCTGATCAGAACAAAACGGTCTTCTCCCGTGAATTTCTGATACAACCTTTCGAGTCCAGGCAACGCCGCCCGACAAGGCCCGCACCACGTGGCCCAAAAGTCCAGCAATACGACCTTCCCGCCCAACGTTTCTCTGGACAGTTGCTGTCCTTGGAGGGTTCGGATCGAAAAGTTTGGAGCGACAGTCTGGGGCGTGGATGCGAAGGCCGGTGCCGAGGCTTGTCGCGCGTCATGCATCAACTGGCGGGCCTTTTCCGCTTCGGGACCCTGCGGCTCGAGTTGCAGGTAGGTCTTCAACTCATCCCGCCCCGCATCGCCCCGGCCTTCCTTCAAAAGCACGGTCCCCAGGCTGAAGTGCAGGACGGGCATCGGGGGGTTGAGCTTGAGCTCCAAGGCCGCTCGATATTCCCGCTCCGCCTGGGCCAACGCCCCACTCCGCTCCCCCGCAAGTTCAATGAGCGCATTCCCCTTCAGGGAGTGTGCCTGGGCGCGCATGGAGTCGTCGGATGCAAACTGGAGAGCCTGGTCCGCGTTTTCAACCACAAGGGGAAAGGTCCCCAATTCAAAGTAAGCTTGGGCAATCCCCCGGTAGCACTCCGCCGAGCGGTTTCCGTTCATCTTATTGGCCCGCATGAATCCCCGGATCGCTTCATTATATTGCTGGGCAGCGAGATTCGCCTGGGCCCGCTTGAGTTCCTCCGCATAGTTTGGCTCACTTTCCTGCGCAGTCGAAGGGGACGCGGGCAGGATCAGGACAATGCTCAAAATGAGGGCGAGCAGCGCGCTTTGAATGGGGGGATTATTGAAGGTCACGGCCGTCTCCAAGGTGTCGGGCGAGAGGGTCACCGAATGCACTAACCTGTTCTTTCGCGGATGGGGAATCAACGCTCAGATGCAGTCACTACACCCCAAGAACATACTCCTCCACTTCGCGGGTTGTCAATCCGTACACTCCTCGTGGCGCAGCGGCTTCACCCCGCGGAGACCCCGGGGGATTCCCAAGGCGGGAAGAGTAACGGATTGTTTCCATCTCAATCGATGCCCGGGTCGCGGGGAAGGCCTCCTGGATCGACGAGCGGGACGCCCGTTCTCTCCCATCCCTGTGCCTCGGCGGCGTTTTTACTTTGTAACATAAAGTACTTGACAAAATTGAATTATTGGTTAGGATGTTCTGCATGACGATGGATCCCCAGCGGTACCCTCCCTTGGCCGAGCCTTCCGGGTTACACACGC
>JBAVHJ010000649.1:0-2961 GCA_049685715.1 Terriglobia bacterium
GCGGTGTGCGGGCCATGCGCTCGGAGGATTTTTTGCAGTCGGCCAACAAGGCCTTGGCTCCAGACGGTCGGGATGAGGATAAAACGGAAAGTGGGGAAGTGGAGTATTGGCTCGAGGCTTTTGGAGAGTCAAAAAAAAGATCAACTTCCTAAACCTTTCTTCCGGGGCCGAGCTGGGATCAAAGATTTCTTAAGTCCTCTCTTCCATTGGAATGTACTCATGATAACCCGATCACCGCGGAATCGGACTCCTTCCTGCTGCAACAACTGTTTTTGAATTTGGAAATATTGAATCGCCTTTGAAATTATGAGGCGGCCTCCCGCACCCACAACGCGATGCCACGGAACGGGGTGCCGAGACGACGAAGCACTCATGGCCCATCCCACCATACGGGCCGCATGCGGCCTTCCTGAAATTCGCGCCACCTGCCCGTAGGTCGCCACCTTCCCCCGCGGGATGGCTCGAACCACTCGATAGACCTTCTTGAAAAAACTGTCCATGTATCGGCTCAGGGAGTCTTGAAAAATCGTTCAACTCCCGGGTTCAGAATCCTCTTACTTGACGTAATGCTTCGTAAAGAATAATCGCAACCGCGTTACTCAAATTCAAACTTCGGGTGTCGTTCCACATGGGAATGGTCAGTCCTATCTCCGGGTGTGAAAATATAAACGATTCAGGCAGGCCGTGTGTTTCATTTCCAAAGATCAAGTAGTCTTCCTCCATGAACCGGGCCTGAGTATAGGGGGTCTTGGCCTTCGTGCTTGCGTACCAACATCGTTGTGATTGATGGCCGTTCCAAAATGATTCAAAAGAATCGTGAAATACATGTTTCACTTTATTCCAGTAGTCCATCCCGGCTCGCTTCAAATAGTAATTGGAGGTTTCAAAACCCAGGGGCCTGATTAGGTGCAGCTCGGATTGCGTGATCGCGCAGAGGCGGGCAATGTTTCCAGTGTTTTGCGGGATCTGGGGTTCGACGAGAACAATCCGCATGAGGGGATTCTATGCGAACAATTCTCACGGTTCAAGGAGATGTGACAATTCTGTAACAATTTCTCGTTAGCGTCGTCCATTGTAGTGGAGTAGTACAGTTCTGTTTCAATCTGAACATGGAGGGAAGAGTCGAATCAGAAACTGAATCGGCAATCGGAACTAGACAAAATTTTAGGGCGAATACGACATTCAGCATCCGAGTCTTACAGTAATGGGCCTGAAATGGGGATTATGTTGGAGAATCATGGCAGCCTCGCAATTTCGAAATTAGTGTGTTATTATCCGTCTAACGTGAGGATGAGGTTTTATGTTTTGTGAATCGTTTTGGACAAAGTGTTGTCATGTGGTTTTTTTAATCCCCGCAGAGTCCCATTCAGGATGTTCGAAAACATTACAAATAAAACTTGCTCCGAAGAAAGTACGAATGTATAGTCTTTCACAAGTTGGCCAGGAGTTATTGATGGTTGGCGGCCTTACTCTCCGTTTATTGGGCTTTATGGGGTTGACAACAACAAATTGAACCCAAATCTATTCTAACAGCGTGAAGGTCGAAGAGTTTCTCAAAAGGAGACACGCGGCGACGGGTGTGGCTTGGCTTAGTTCGCTCGAATAGCGCGTCGTGGGATTAGTTTGGATACTTCGACCCCAGCCTGAGAAATGCCATTCACCAATACGTGGGTTCAACATGGGGGTAGCCATGAAGAAACAGACCCTTGACCTCAAGCTTATCCTCTCCTTCACCATCCTGACCATTATTCTTACCTGGCTTGTCATTCTCACCTGGGAGCAGTGGTTGCGGCTTCCATTTTATGGCTGGGTTGAGGCGCGCTATCCGGCCAACCGGCAATGGACCATTGAGCAGCGGACAGAGCACTTCTTCATCTCCACCTCGGTTGACGTTATCGTCGTCACCCTCTTGCTCCGTTTAGTAAGTCGGCAGCAACGCAAGCTGCGTGTCAGCGAGGTTCGTTACCGGACCCTGTTTGAGCATGCGAATGATGGCATCGGCGTAGTGACCGCGACGGATCACCGGCTCGTTGAAGTGAACAACCGGTTCGGTGAGATTCTCGGTTATCAGCCTCAAGCACTGATTGGCAAAGACATTCGTGACCTGGTTCGAGGCAATGGCGACCGGGCGGCCTCGGATGCTTTCATTGCTCTGCTTGATCGAATCAATTCAGGAGAGGGCGAACTCACCATGCAAAAGGCCTCCGGCGAGAGTCTGCCGGTCATGGTCTCGTTCAATAAACCTGCCATGGAGGAGGAGGAGCTCGTCGTCCTCATCATTCGTGACCTGTCGGAGCGCAAGCGGGCGGAGGCGAAGTTTTCGGGACTGCTCGAGTCATCGCCCGACGGGATCGTGATTTCCCGCAGTGATGGGAAGATCGTGTTGATCAATGCTCAAACAGAAAAGATGTTTGGCTACCGGAGAGAAGATCTCATTGAACAACCCATCGAAGTGCTCATGCCCGAGCGATTCCTCGAGAGTCACAATCGGCACCGCGCCGTTTATACTTCGACCCCCCGCATCCGTCCCATGGGTTCAGGGTTAAGTTTGATCGGGCAGCGGAAGGATGGAACCGAATTCCCGATCGAAATCAACCTGACCCCCATGTTTACAGAGGACGGGCTCCTCGTCATCAGCGACATCCAAGACATTACGGAGACAAAACGCGCAAAAGAAGCCCTCAGCAAACTTTCGAGTGCCGTGGAACAAACCGCCGACACGGTGGCCATTACCGACAAAGAAGGGGTCATCGAATATGTCAATCCGGCCTTCGAAAAGCTGACTGGGTATGCCATGGAGGAAATCGTTGGAAAGACCTTCCGGATTCTCAAATCAGACAAGCATGACCAGGAATTCTACCGGAATCTCTGGAAGACAATTCTCTCCGGTCAGCCTTTTCGTGGAGTTTTGATCAACAAGAAGAAGAATGGGGAATTGTATCACGAGGAAAAGACCATTAC
>JBAVHJ010000650.1:0-3681 GCA_049685715.1 Terriglobia bacterium
TTTCACGTCACCACGAAGCGGAATATGCTGCGGTGGCCGGCTCCCTTTTGAATGGGACTCCCCGGAGTCTGAGCGGATGGGTCAGTTATTTAATTGAGTTCAAAGAGTTCATGCCAACTATGCCGAAGCGCCTCGACTGGAAGGTCCCGACAGCGAACATTGTTTACCGGACCGAAGTTCTAAGGCGCTATGGATACTTTGAGACGGATGTGCCGATGGGCGAGGACCTTCTGTTTCATTGGAAGCTCTCCTCAGGCGGAGAGCGAATTTTATTCGATCCCGCGATCGAGGCGACCCACCTCAACCGCACCGGCTGGAAGAAGGTGTTGTTCTACCAAGTTGACTTAGGCAGGTATTCGGCCGCGGCGCGGAGACGAGGAGGTCTTCCAGGTCAGATTCTGCTTCGCCATCCCTCGCTGATTTTGATCATGCCCTTCGTGAGATTCAAGAATGCCGTAAAATGGTTCGCCCTCCATGACTGGAGGGCATTGGGCGTGTTCTTACTCCTCTCGCCCATGTACCTGCTGGCAGCGTCATTTTGGTCAGTGGGATTCTATCGTGGAGTCAAAAGTGAGGGGCAACGATTGTCGGCTTAGCAGGTCGTTCCGCCAACTATTAGTGAAGGGGTGCTCGGAGCTACCCGTTCTCGTGTCCCCTTCTGTGTCCGGATAGGGTCGGAGGAGGTTCAATGGTTGCGAAGATCCCTCCCTCAGACTCGCGATGGAGGGTCGGCGGTGTGATGAAGGTTAAGAATCTTCCTTTCGTGAATAACTTCCGCGCGCCATGATTGCCTGCTTGTCGTCACTTTGGTTCGCTATCGCCTACCGGTGGTGTTGGGCAGTGCAATATCCCCTTGTTGCCCCCACTGACAGAAGCGGTAGGTGGCATAGTGGCCGGTCGAGAGCGGAATGATCCATATCCCTTGCGAGGCCCGCCAAATCCCCGGATCCGCCTTCTCGTCTCCATCATAATCGCCCACCACCGGCGTGTCCCCCAGACTCGGCCACCCTGCCGCAATAAACCGCACTTGGTTGTAGTCGTACCCGGTCGTGGCTCCCCATTCAAACACCACGGTCGTTGCCGCCTCGTTGGGAATACCCGCCCCGTTCAAAGTCACAGAACTGGACGTCACGTTCGTTGCTGAACCGGCCGTCGCTGTGAAAATCATCGGGGGCATTGTTTGCTGAGTTGAAAATGCGAACCTCGCGTAAACGTTAGACAAAAATTTTCGAGGGGTGAGCCGATCTACGTTCTCTTCTCGCCTTATGAGTTGAGGCGGACAGATCCCGCCGCCGCAGTTTGAACTTTCCTGACCCCAATGAAGAGACGGCTTTGACATTCCCTGGGTCCGATAAGGAAGGGTTTGTCATGCGTGAGGCTCTTCTTCCCAGATTCTGAAGACAAGCTTAAAGATAAAGAGATGTGAACGATCGATGCGCACTACGGCTACTTCGAAGAAAATCTGGCCATGTTAGAGGAGTTTCTGTTTAACTGGAACATTCATTCGGCAGGAGAAGAGATCCTTTTTGATTCTTCACTCCAGGTCACCCACTTGAACCGGAAGGGCTGGGAAGGAGGACTGCTTCGCCAGATTCCATTAGGTGGGTGGTCAGCAATCGCAAGAAAACGAGGGAGCTTGCCGGGCATTTTTTGCTCCGTCACCCGTCGCTGATCCTGCTGACGCCGTTCGTGAGGACCATAAATGCGGCGAAATGCTACGCTGCTTATGACCACAGGACACTAGGGGTGTTCTTATGCCTATGGCCCATGGATGTGGGGACAGCTTCATTCTGGGCATATGGATTCTTCAGGTAAGCTATTAAAAAAAGTGACTGCCCGGATGGAATTGATTCTTGGGGAGGGATGGTCAAGCCACGGAGGACGCGTTTCTCGAGTCATGGCTATCGGAATCCTCAGGAACCCAACAAAAAGTACCCGCCGATCCATATGAACAGCAAATTAAAGCTGATGCAACGATTAAGGGATCTTGGCATCAAGGAGGCCTTCGCCTTGCTGATCGCCTTCCTCTCCCTTACCTACGCAATAACCACAGCGCCGCGAATGGGAATCGACATCGTTCCTTTCCAGCACGCGGGAAGCGAATGGCTGGCGGGTACTCGCCAGATCGGGGAGGAACCGGCTGGAGAGTATCCTCCCTCCACGATCGTCCTCTTTTCGATCCTGACCCTGGTATCTCCTGAACAATTGCGGGTCATCTGGCTGGGCCTGAACGTTGCTTCGACCGTCCTTATTTTCGATCTCCTGACCCAATGGATCGGTCATCGCTGGCCATTCAAAGCTCATTTCTATCTGATCGCGCTGTTCCTCAGTTGGGCACCTTTCCGGGTAACGTTGCGTAACGGCCAACTTGGGCTCGTTATCACCATCCTGATTCTCACGATGGAGTTGGCACAACGGCGACAAAGAGATTTAGTTGCAGGCGTCCTGTTAGGGTTTTCCCTGAGCAAATTCACTTTAACCTTTCCATTCTTGCTTTACTACCTGTTCAAGGGGCGATGGAAAATCGTTGGAATGACTCTGCTGATCCCGCTCATTCTCACTCAAATCTATGCCTTTCGCATGCACCAGTCGCTGGCAACTGTTATCGTCGAGTACATTCGCTCAGCGATCCAAACCCATCTCGCCATCTATTCAAGCTACATGGGCAGCAGTGAAATCAAACCGTTGCTCCTGGGGCTGACGGGGGGAAATGGAACCCTCAGTTCTGGCCTGAGCATTGGGATTTCGCTCGTGGCCTTGATCGCCATGGCGATTCTTTTCTTCCGAACCCCACACTGCCAAAATGCTCACGTTGCCATACTGACCCTGTTCGGTCTCTGGACGGTCTATCACCGGGTCCATGACTCTGTCTTGTGTGTCATTCCGGCGGCCCTGTTAGTGGATTTCGTGGTGAAGGGAAGGTTTGTTCCGTGGAGTAAGTGTTGCCTGGCTGCGTTAGGATTGCTGGCGATCAGCATTCCCGGTGTTCTGACCGCGCGCCTCAAATTCAGTGAGACACAATTGTCCGCCAGCGTCCTGGGGTTCCTGGGTCTGCATATTGAAAGAATGCTGGTATTTGGATTGTTTTGGACTTTGCTTGTCCTATTATGGATGAAATCCCGTCAAGATATTGGTCCTGTTGCCGGCATGACACGCCAAGCTTGATCATGCCCCGGTCATAAAAAACCTTTTTCTTTCTTTTGCTCACGGACTACGGTATTGAAGATGACGATGAAGGGGTCTTTTTCGCGGGAGGATAAAGCGGTTCAGAAGTCGCCCCAATCGGGCGGCAGCTTTCCGGCGAAACTTTGGATCATTGTTTCCGCACTGTTGCTTGTATTTGCAGCTCAAAATATCCTAGAGATGCGGCAAGAAAGCTGCACCAGCGACGAACTGATTAAATTGACCGCTGGTTATACCTATTTGCTCAAGGGGGATTTCCGACTAAACCGGCTTCATCCGCCCCTGTTAAAAATGTACTCCGGTCTCCCTCTGCTCGCCCTGCATCCGAAGATTGATTTCTCCGATTCGAATTGGGTTGGTCCCGTCAATCAGTGGAAGTTTTCCTCGGATTTTCTCTATTCGAATAATGCGGATCAAATCCTCTTCTGGGGGCGGCTGCCGGTCGTACTGTTGACAACGCTGCTGGGCTTTATCATTTTTCGATGGGCGCAGCTGCTG
>JBAVHJ010000651.1:0-8891 GCA_049685715.1 Terriglobia bacterium
GCCGAAAGTGCGACCACTTTTACCGTTACTCACCCATTCCTCCGCAGACGACCCATCTGAAAATCGGGGGACAATAAGAGAACACTGGGGGGCAGGAATTCGGTTGAAAAGCAACTATTTCGATTGCGGATTGCGGATTTCGGAAAGCGGAATAGAAGTGCAGAACCATGCCCCAGTCGCGCATTCCCCGATCCGCAATCTGCAATCCGCAATCCGTAATCTGCAATCCGCAATTAGAATGGGCCACGCGCGAGATCGTGGGGGCCGCGCTATACAGATTCAAGCGGGAAGGATCTATCCGCTCAGGTTCCGGCCACAATATCGGCAGACTTTCGCCGCCGCCTTGATTGTTTCCGCACAGAAGGGGCACTTCTTGGTCGGCTCCTCGCTGACCACGATGTCTTCGGCGCCGCGCCGATACTGGGTCTGAAGTGATTCAATCAGCTCCTTGATCCTCTGCGCGTCTTTCTTGTGATGCCCATGGCTGAAAATCGGATCGCTGCCTCCTGAGGACTCAATCCAGATATCCGACCAGATCAGACCCTTTTTGATCCTAACTGAAGCAACCTTGCTGATGTTGATTGATTCCTCATCGGAGGAAAACAGAGAGCGTTTGACCTTGATCACTTGCATGGGAGTGATTTCGATCTTGATGGGAAAAATCCGGTTTCCGCGAGTCCATCGGCAGGCTACGAATGTTTCGCTCATGGGTCCCTCTTATCGGTTCGATATCGTGTGAAACACCAATCAAACGTGGACTTTCTGAGGACGCACAACGGTGCCAAAATACCAAGATTCTCCTTGACAGTCCAAAGACAATTGAAGTAGAAGAGGTGGGTTGAATTGGTAAATCTCCCGCCAACTGGAGGTGTTGATGAGTGGCTGAAGTCAGACTTCAGGAAGGCGAAAGTATAGAGAATGCGCTTCGACGGTTCAAGCGGAAAGTTCAACAAGAAGACATCATCAAAGAAGTGAAGCGCCATTCCTTTTATATGAAGCCTGGGGAAAAAAAACGCGTCAAGCAAGCTTTGGCGCGCAAGCGAAACAGGAAAAAAGCCAGGAAAGAGCTCGATTAATCAGATGTTCACACGGGAGCAGGCCATCCGCGGAAGGGTGGCCAGCTTCCGGTGCATAGCGGTTCGAAGTTGATGTGGATCCATCGTGCGATTCATTCGTCTGCCGTGGATGTGCGATGACCGGAAAGAGGTTCTGGTCTCTCCTCTTTTAAAAACCTAACACACTATCATTCAGCTGTCCTGCGATGCAGGAGCAGCATAGGGCCTATGGAGTTTCCCCATGGAGTACCACGATCGAACCCTCGTGTGTGTGGAGTGTCATCAGGAGTTTGTGTTCACGGCAGGCGAACAACTTTTCTATCACGACAAGAACTTCAAGAACGAACCCAAGCGATGTAAGACGTGCAAGGCAAAGCGGGCCAACATAGGCGGAACATCCGGTTCACGAGTGGAGACACAGACGGTGTGTTCACAATGCGGGCGTCAAACGACCGTCCCCTTCAAGCCGACGCAGGGAAGACCCGTTTACTGTCGTGAGTGTTTCCAGCAGCGCCGCAGCTCGATTGCTTCCTCCCCCCCACCCAGCAGTTGATGGGACCTATGCGGGAATGATTCATATGAGCTCACCGACCAGTCGGCTTTGGGCGAGAAGTACATCCTCGGGTTCTTTGGGGATGCCAAGGGACGCGGAACTTTCGGCCTCTTGGTTGAGATGCAGTCCCCTTCACAGGAAAGCCCCCCTCCCATTTCGTTGAGCGACCAAAAACCCTTGGACCTCGATCGGAGGTCCGGCAGGCTTCCCCGCGCTAATGCCTGGAGGCAGCCATAGTCTTCCGAGCGAGTGCTTGAACGGCGGTAATGGCGGTGACGTTCACGATGTCCTCTGGCGAGCACCCGCGGGAAAGATCGTTGGCCGGCTTATCGAGCCCCTGCAGCACAGGGCCGATGGCGGCAGCCCCGGCCAGTCGCTCCGTCAGTTTGTACGCGATATTCCCGGCATTGAGATCGGGGAAGATCAGCGTATTCGCGCGACCCTTCAACGGGCTGGTCGGCGCCTTCGAAGCGGCAATGCGAGGAACCAATGCCGCATCCACCTGAAGTTCACCATCCATCACCAGCCGCGGCGCCCGCGCCCTGGTCGTCCGCACCGCTTCAGTGATCTTATCGATCAGGGGATCGGTTGCACTCCCTTTGGTGGAAAACGCCAGGAACGCGACCTGGGGCTCGGTTTCCAGAAAAGTCCGCGCACTTTCAGCCGCGGCAATGGCAATATCCGCCAGCTGCGACGCATTGGGATTGGGAACGACGGCACAATCCGAGTACACTAACGCTCCGTCGGCGCCAAACTCGGAACGCGGGACAGCCGCATGGTCCGGAAGGACCATCAAAAAAAAGCTTGACACGATGGAGCATCCGGGCGCAGGGCCAATGCAGCGGAGGGCGGCGCGCACGGTGTGAGCCGTCGTGTGGCTCGCCCCGCCCACTGTTCCATCCGCCTCCGCCGTATGCACCATCATGGCCGCGAAGAACATCGGGTCTTGCATATCCTTTTGTGCTTCCTCCTGCGTAGTGCCCTTGGCTCGCCGCCCCTCATAGTAAATTTCCGAAAACTTCCGGGAGAGGGGGGAACGACGGGGAGAAACAAGGGCGGCCCCGTCGATATTGACGCGGAGCTCAAGGGCGCGCGCGCGGATCACGGTTTCATCGCCAATGATCGTCACACGGGCCAGCTTTTCATCGAGGATTCTTTCGGCCGCGCGCAAGGTGCGGTCATCCTCGCCTTCAGAGAGGACGATATGCTGGGGTTTCTCCCGTGCCCGGGTCTTGACTCGATCTAAGAGGTTCATGATTTTAGGAGTTCCTTATGGATGAGGATGACTGAGTTTCTGCTTTACCCGATCGAGGGCGGTTTGCAGGTCTTTACTGGGAGTCAAAGCGTTGGCCTGGCGATAAGCGGCTTCGGCCTCCACCAGCTTGTTCTGCTTTTCGAGCACAAATCCCAAGATGGAAAAGAGGGAGGGTTCCTGGGTCAGGGTCCGGGAGGCTTGGGTCAGGGTGATTTCCGCGTCCGGAAGCTGCCCATTGAAAGCATAGGCCTGGCCAAGATCAAATTGAAGAGTCGGCGATTCGGGCTGAAGTGCTGCAGCCCGCTTGAGGAACGAAACCGCTTCGCCGTAGCGCTTGAGCGCCAGCGCGGAATGCCCGGCCAGCGAAAGCGCCTCCACACTCTGCGGCTGTTTGTCGACCCATTTTTGCGCCAGATGGAAGGCTTCCGTATATCCCTTGTTTTTTTCCCGCGGGTCGCTCTGTAACGCCGCCCTGGCCAGATAGGATTGGCCGAGAAACAACGCCGCCTGCAGGTCCTCCGGGCTGAGTGTCGTGGCTGTCTTCAGCGCCGCAATCGCGTCGTCATACTTTTGAAGATGAAAGTTTGCAATGCCCAGTTGCGCCTGCAGCGCCGCATTGCGGGGGTTTGAATCTACGCCCGCCTTGAGTTCCGGAAGCGCCTGGGCATAATCCTGCTGGTTGAACAGCGCCGCAGCCTGCAAGGAGCGCAACTTTCCGAGGTCGGAGGCTTCACTGGCATTCTGCGTTGCCGCGGCAATGGCAGACTTGAGTTCTGTATATTTTTGGGCATCGAAATAAGCCTGGGCCAGGGCCAGCGAAATCTGGAAGTTTTTTTCATCCAGGGTCAAGGCCTTTTTCAACGACTCGATCGCCTTGTCGTAATTCTTCAGCCGCGCATAACAAAGCCCCACGATGTAGTGGCCCTGAACATAATTCGGATCGGCCCTCAGCTCCTCCTCATATTCCTTAATAGCCTGGTCATACTTGCCCTGGGCGAAGTAGCTGGCTCCTTTGATGAAGTCAGCACACTCGAGGGAGGGGAAGAGCAGCACGGAGAGGCCGGCGGCGAGGAGGTACAAACGGGCTTTCATAACGGACCCATTCTAGGGAATGGATTCCGCGAAATCAAGGAGAGTTCTTTCGTGGGAGGACAACGCCATGACGGAAGCTGGAGCCACAAAGCAGGGAAGGTCCCTTGAGCGACGATCGTTGCGATTCCTCGTCACGGAAGTTCGGAATTCGCCGTCCCCAAGGCGGTCAGTTTTCTCTCTTGCGTTTGATTTCGATGGCGAGGCGTTTGATTTTCTGGTTCAGGGTGGACAGAGGGACACCCAGTTTCTCGGCGGCGTTGGTCTGGCTCCATCCCGTTTTTTCCAGGGTTTCGAGGATTACCTGTCGTTCCACGGAATCGAGGATCTCAAAAAGTGTGGCATTCTCTTTGAGGGCCACGCTGCGCAGCATCCGAGTCCCGGGGGTACTGGACTCGAATATGGACTCGGGAAGCAGGGAGACATCGACCCATTCCCCGGTGCTGAGCACGACGGCTCGCTCCACGGCGTTCTCCAGCTCGCGGACATTGCCGGGCCAGTGATAATCCATCAGTACCTTCAGGGCCTCCGGGGTAAAGCGAATCGGCGGTTTCGCGTTCTCCTGACAGTACTTCTGGATAAAGTGCTCCACCAGCAGGGGGATGTCTTCTTTTCGCTCGCGCAGGGGAGGCAGCTGGATGCAAATCACGTTCAACCGGTAATAAAGATCTTCGCGAAACTTTCCCTGGGTGACCTGGCCCTTCAGATCCTCATTGGTGGCGGCGATAATGCGCACATCCACCTTGATCGTCTCGACTCCCCCCAGGTGCATGAACTCGCGTTCTTGAATCACGCGGAGTAACTTCGCCTGAGTCTCCAGCCCTACCAGCCCGATCTCATCAAAGAAGATCGTCCCCGTATTAGCGACCTCAAACAGGCCCTGCTTCGCGGCCACCGCGCTTGTGAACGCCCCTCTCTCATGCCCGAAGAGATTGGACTCCAGCAGATCGGCCGGCAGAGACCCGGTATTGACCGGCACAAAGGGTCGATCCGCGCGTGTGGAGGCCGAATGGATGGCCTTGGCAATGAGCTCCTTGCCGGTGCCGCTCTCCCCCTGCACGAGGATGGTGGAGCGTGACGGGGCCACCTGGGAGACGAGGTCGAAGATCTTCAGCATCCGCTCGCTCTTGCCCACGATGTTGGGAAAATTATAGCGTTCCTTGAGTGCCCGCTTGAGCTGAAGGTTTTCAATGAAGAGCTGGCGTTGGCGAACCGCATTTTCGATATCGATCAACAGCTTCTCATTGTCCCAGGGCTTGGTGATGAAATCGTTCGCGCCGGCCTTGATCGCGGCCACCGCGTTTTCCACCGAGCCGAAGGCGGTGATCATCACCACGGCCAGGTTATGGTCCATGGCGCGGATTTCCTTCAGCACCTCCAACCCGTTCTTCCCCGGCATCATCACGTCCAGCAGGACAATGTCGTAGCTCTTCTCCCGCAACCGTTGCAGTCCCGGATCGCCGGCTTCGGCTTCATCCACCGAGTATCCTTCGGCGCTGAGAAGCACCTGCAGGGACTCGCGGATCTCCGCTTCGTCATCAATGACCAGAATGTTCGCTTTGTCTGAAGACATACGATGTAATGACCAACCCGGGTGGGGCGTCAAACGTTGACAGCTTTCTCAAGGGAAGACTTTGGGTGTAAGGCCGGAAACTCAAGAGTGAAACGGGTGCCTTGTCCCGGGTGGCTCTCCACGTCAATTTTCCCGGAATGCTCCTGAATGATGCCATAGCTGACGGAAAGACCCAGCCCGGTGCCACGGCCCGTTTTAGTGGTAAAGAAGGGATCGTAGATTTTTTTCAAATGCTCAGGCGAGATGCCTGACCCAGTGTCCGTCACTTCGATGACCACTTCAGAGTTCCGTGCCTGGGTGCAGACCTTCAGGATGCCGCCATGCGTCATCGCGTCCTTGGCATTGAGGAACAGATTCAGAAACACCTGCTGCAGTTTGCCCCCGTTGGCCTGGATGGGGGGCAATTGCGTGTCGAGGTTTTTCTCCACGGCCACCTTCGCCGTTCGGAACTGATGATCCAGAAGGGAGAGCGTTTCCGAGATGACTTTGTTGCAGTCCACCTCCGCGTACTGGGACCCGCTGGTCCGCGAGAAGTTCAACAGCGCATTCACAATCTCCGAGGCCCGGAAGGACTGCTTGATGATCTTGTCGACGATCTTCATCTTGGGATCGTCCGATTTCAATTGCTTCTGAAGCATCTGGGTATAACTGGAGATGACCGCCAGCGGCGTGTTCACTTCATGGGCCACGCCGGCCGCCAGCAGGCCAATCGAGGTCAGTTTTTCGGACTGCATCAGCTGATCTTCGAGCGAGGCGCGATCCGTGACGTCATCGAAAAGAATCAGCTTCCCCTTGATGCTGTTGTCGCGGCTGATCAGCGGGGTCACGGCGATATTCACCATGCGCCATCCCGTGTCTTCTCCGTTCGAATTGCCGTTTTCGCCCGCGGGCACCATCCCCGTGGGAGCCCGCAAATTAAAGCGGTAGATCCGCGCAATGGGGTCTTCTCCTCCATTGCTGCCTAACGCCGCCGTCGCCACGCTGGTGGAGTACACGCGCTGGATGGCGCGAAGCAGATCTTGCGAAAAGACTTCCTTGAGGGGTCGGCGAAGCGCCTGAGCCCGTGGAACGCCGTAGAACCGCTCCATCTGCGAGTTCCAGGATTCGATGCGGTCCTCCATATTCGTGGTCAGGATACCGACATTGATCGACTCCACGATGTTTTCCAGGAAGTCCTTTAACCGCTGCGCTTCGGTGGCTTCTTGCTCCAGCGACTGGTAGAGCTGCGCGTTCTCGACGGCAATCCCCACATAGCCGGCGATGGTCTGCAACAGTTCGAAATCCTCACTTGATAGAAAATCACCCTGTTGGGTCTTGCTCAGGCCGATCACCGCGATAATGGAGTCCTTCACCACACACGGGAGGTAATAATTGAGATCCAGTTGCTTCAGCGTGGCATGGACCTCCGGCTTCTCTTTGAGAAGGGACTTGAAGTTCTCGTAGAAGAGATACCCGCGCAGCAGCTCCGGCCGGTCGGGTGAAAGGAAGCTGAGGTTCAGGTTCGAAATGTCGCGGATCCCCAGTGTCTTCGCCACCTCAAAGGCCCCCAGCGGGGTGTCCATTCGCAGGAAGATGGCAATCTTGTTCACCAACAGGGTTTGTGAGATGCGCTCCACAACCGAGTTCAACATGCGGCCGAGGTGCACCTCCGAACTCAGCGCACGGCCGAACTCAATCATCGTGGCGCGGTAATCGTACCGCTCCTGGTAGAAGAACTTGTCCAGACGCACCTGAATCCAGTTGCGAACGGGCGCAAACAGGAAGGCGGCCACCACCGTGGTCACTACGCTGACCATGCGGGTTCCGGCAATGGCATTGCTGAACATGACCCCAATCGCCGCCACCACCGCGAAGTAAAGGCCCACAATCATCAGGGTGGCCAGCGTGTAGGCGACCCCCTGCTTGAAAATAATGTCCACGTCCATCAAGCGGTATCGGATGATGGCATACCCGAAGGTGAGCGGAATCAGAATCAAGGGAAGAACCGAAAGGGTCATCCACAGGGTGGGGACTTGTCCCAGAAAATAGGGAATTGCATAGCCAATCGAGAAGGGGACCACCGCGGCCACCGCTCCCGGAGTAATCCACTTCATCTGCTGCTTGAGCTCGGGGGTATCCGCGCGGCGGTAGGTGTGAATCAGGCTCGCGGTTCCAGCCAAAAAACAAAGGGCGGTATAAAGAATGTCAATCCGGTCGAGAAGCCAACGTTCGGGCAGCGTGAACCTTGCCTGGAATAGGATTCCCGTGACAAGGATGATTTGAAGACCCAACAGAACCAGGGCCGGGGCATAGAGAAAACCGAGAATATACCTTCGAGACTCCAAAACCTTCTTGTGCCGGGGAAACGACAGGCAGAAGTGAACGAACAAAGGAGGCTGAAGCAGCAAGGCTGCGGAATTAACCCAGTAAACGCTCCAATCAAATAAATTGAGTTTCCCCGTGTAGGAGAACGCGTAAACAACGAACGAGGCCAAACAAAAAACATAGAAGAGCGTTGCCCGCGGCGCTTCCCAGCGCCGGACAAAAATAAAGATACCGATCAGGAGATAGAGAACCCCGATGATCTCCAGATAAAACTTGAGGGACGCGCGCGTGTCTTGTGGGGCGACGATCACCCGTGAATCGATGGGAACGCCCTCTCGGATGAGATGATAGTTTGCCTTACTCCAGGCGCCCATCCGGAAGAGTTGCTGGGTCACCTCAATCGCATCGGCCACCTGGTGCCCTTCGACCGAAATCAAAACGTCCCCGGTGTGAATCCCCGCCTTCTCTCCCGGCCCACCGGGCTCCACAATCCAGGCTTCGACCCCTTTTTCGGAATCTCTCCACGAAACCCCATCGTCTGGCGGTACCCAGGCGTTGCTCTCCGCCCGCTTGATAAAATTGATCACCCCAAACACAATCACCGACACAGTGATCAAGGCGATCACCACCGACTTGAATGAGAATGGGACAATTCGGGTCATGAATCCTTGCTGCCAGTTTTAGCCGTGGCTCTGAGGCGGGGTGGATCTGTCAATGGCGAGCAGCAGCTATCCCTTGTTTTATATTTTTCTACCGCAACGACTCGCCGGATCAACTGACCTTCAAGTCTGCAATCAAAGGAATTCAGGTGAGCCAATCCGTAAGAACTGTAGAAACATTTCATAAACATGCAACTCGACTGCCACATTTTAGAACAATATTCATACCATTAACCATATGATTTAAGACGGGATATTTATCACATGTGATGGGCAATCTCAAATCTACAAATTCCGGAATTTGCACTATGAAAAATAAAATATCTGGGGATCTCCAAAACCATCTTGCTACGGTGTGCTGTAAGCAAGACTTGAGTCGTTTCCTTCTGCGCCGAAGCCACCC
>JBAVHJ010000652.1:0-5064 GCA_049685715.1 Terriglobia bacterium
GGCTTATTGTTACCGCCAATCAACGAATTACCGGCGACAGCTTCCCGTACCTCATCACGAGCGACTGGGAGGAGCCCTATCGCTTTGCGAGAATCCATGGGCTGCTGAGCTCAGGAACAAAGTTTACCGAGGATGAATTCCTACGAGTCCAGGGGGACGTATATTCGGAAGCCAATCGGGCTCTAGCTGATCGGGTGATTCAGGCATCAAATCACGTGCCAGTTCGCGGAGACCCAGCAAAGGCCGCGGTCGAACGGCTGAGGAGCGGCGATTACATCTCCACCCCAAACAACATCGAGACGACGATTGTCGAGTATCTTCGCACCGCTCTGGAGGAGGCCCTCTTGAAATACGGGCTTGGGGAGGAGTGGAGGGATTACCGCTCGGGAATGAAATCCATTTTTCTTGAAAACCAATTGACGAACCAGTCTCCCCGTTGGTTGCCGAAAGAGTACAAGAGTTACGATGAATTGCTGATTCGTTCCCTGGAGCAAGTGTGCCAACATCTGCAAACGGTTTATGGGTCTCCGGATGTTTCAGCCTGGATCTGGGGCCGGAGATACCCGCTCCTCTTCCGGCATGCCCTGGGGAGAATATGGCCGCTGGATCGATTTCTTAACGTGGGTCCCCTCGAACAGCCGGGAACGAAACAGACCGTCAAGCAGACCGATTCGGTCATTGGCCCCTCCATGCGCATGGTAGTTGATTTCGCCGAGTTCGACCGCTCCTTGAATAACCTTACCCTGGGGGAATCGGGTCAACCGCTCAGCGCGCATTATTCAGATCAGGTCTCGCATTGGCTCGAAGCCCGGAGTTTCCCGATGCACTTCAGCGATGAGGACGTCAAGAAAAGCGCCGTGAACACCCTGATACTGCAGCCGTGATGGGAGGTGTCGGGTGTCAGGTGTCGGGGGAACGCAAGGATAAAGGAATCGCTTCTGACTTCTGGCTTCTGACCTCTGCCCTCTGGTTTCTTGCAGCTGTACTCCGAATCTGTTCTACCTGACACCCGACACTTGACACCCGGCACCAGCTCCCTCCCTACCTTTACAATCCCGTTGTTCTCTCCTATCATGGGATTGAAAAGGCACATGAGCTGGATTCTAAAAATTCATCAATCAAACCGAACAGGTCAAGTGTAGTGGCGTTTTCACAACATCCTCTCGACTTCATTTTCAAGCCCAAGTCGATCGCCATCATTGGAGCCTCGCGAAAGAGAGGATCCATCGGGCGGGAGATCCTGCACAATCTGATGGAGTACGAATTCAACGGAAAGCTCTTTCCAGTCAATCCCAGTGCCGAGGTCATCCACTCGATCAAGTGTTTTCCGTCGGTGTCTGCCATTCCCGATCCTGTTGATTTAGCAGTAATCGTGGTTCCGAAGGTGCAGGTGTTGGATAGCGTTGTGGAATGCGGTCAGAAGGGCATCCGGGGGCTTGTGGTCATCACCTCGGGATTCAAGGAAGTGGGCGCTGAGGGACAGATCCTCGAGCAGGCGCTCAAGGAAAAGATTCGTGAATTCGGAATGCGCATGGTTGGACCCAACTGCATGGGACTGATTAACACCGATATGACGGTTCGCGAGAATTGTACCTTTGCTCCCACAGAGCCGCTGACGGGCAACGTCGGCTTCATGTCCCAGAGTGGGGCGCTGGGTGTTGCGATCCTCAACATCGCGCGCAAGGTGAACCTGGGGTTTTCCTACTTTGTCTCCATGGGAAACAAGACCGACATCTCGGGCAACGACCTCCTGGAGTATTGGGAGCACGATCCGCGGACTGAAATCATCCTCATGTACCTCGAATCATTTGGGAATCCGCGCAAGTTCACTCAGATTGCCCGACGCATCACTCGGCACAAGCCCATTCTCGTGGTCAAGTCAGGTCGCACCACGCAAGGGGCCCGGGCAGCCTCCTCTCATACCGGGGCCATGGCCGGAATGGACATTGCGATTGATGCATTGCTGGAACAGTGCGGGGTGCTGCGAGTCAACACGGTTGAAGAATTATTTGATCTGGGGATTGGTTTTTCGAACAACCCGTTTCCCCGGGGGAACCGTGTAGCCATCCTCACCAACGCGGGGGGACCGGCGATCATGGCGACCGATGCCTGTGTCAGCGGCAAACTCGTCATGGCCGAGTTCTCAAGCGCGACCCAAACCGGCTTGAAGAACTACCTCCCCGATGAAGCGAGTGTCCTGAACCCGGTGGATATGATCGCCAGTGCCAACAAGGACAGTTATGCCTTCTGCCTCGACCTGATCCTCGGGGATGAAGGCGTCGACGCGGTGATTGTGATCTTTGTGCCACCCATGATGGTCAACCCCATCGATATCGTAAGGGCCATCGAACAAGTCCGGAAGAAGTATGCCAAACCGGTCTTAGGGGTGTTTATGGCGAGGGATGAATTTTTCGAGGAGATCAACCAGGTTATCCCTGACCATTTGCCGCTCTACCTCTTCCCGGAATCCGCAGTACACACGCTCTCGGCGATGGTCCGGTTTTCAGATTGGCGCGCCCGTCCCCACAGCGAGGTTCGACACTTTGGAGTCGATTCAGAGAGAGTTCGCGGTGTCTTGGGAGCGGCGAAGATTGAGCGACGGGTGCAACTTACAATTGTGGAATCCATGGAGATTCTGGAGGCTTATGGGATTCCCGTGGCTCGCTATTCGATGGCGAGTACTCGTGAGCAGGTTTTCGCTGCCGCCCGGGGAATCGGGTTTCCCCTCGTCTTAAAGGTCGTGTCGGCCGATCTGACTCATAAAACCGAGGTCGGCGGGGTTGCAGTGGACCTGCGGACGGAAGCGGAGGTGGGCAGTGCGTTCGACCGAATCGATGAACAACTACGATCCCGCGGCCTGATCGAAAGTGTCAAAGGCTATCTGGTGCAGGAGATGGTTCGGGGTGGGAAGGAAGTAATCCTGGGGATGACCTTGGATCCGCACTATGGCCCCCTATTGATGTTCGGGCTGGGGGGAATCTTTGTGGAGACAATCAAGGATGTGGTCTTCCGTATCACTCCGATCACTGCTCTGGAGTCGCAAGAGATGCTCCGGCAGATTCGAGGCCATGCCCTGCTGGAAGGCGTACGCGGTGAACCCCCGGTCGATTTCAGTCTTCTGGCTGAGTCCCTCCAGCGGTTATCTCAACTCGTGACTGACTTCGATGAGATTGTGGAGGTGGATGTGAACCCCTTTCTGGCTTCAGCGACGCCGAATGATTCAAAGGCCCTGGATGCCCGAATCCGTATTGCAGCGGGCCTGAAATGTTGATCATCCTGTACATCGTCTGTGCGCTCCTGATCGCAACAGTCATCGTCTGTCTTTACGGTTCCTTCTCAATCCGCTCTTCCCTGTTCGGAAAGATATTCTGGCGAGGCCGGTCCGATCGGCATCAGGTTGCTTTGACCTTTGATGACGGTCCGCATCCCCGGTTCACCCGGAAAATCTTGAAAATCCTCAAGGACGAAAAGGTCCCCGCCACATTCTTCCTGGTCGGAAAGAAAGTGGAGGCATTCCCGGAGGTCGCCCGGGAGATTGTCCAAGGCGACCACGAGGTCGGTTGTCATGGGTACACCCATCGCCCATTGTGGTTGAAGACACGGCGCTCCTTGCTCGATGAGATCGAGAGATCGCGGGCCGCCTTCGAAAAACATTTGTCCCTTGAGCCCGTTCTCTTTCGCCCCCCCTATGGTATCCGGGGGCCCCGTATCTTGCAGCTCGCGAGGGAGCGAGGATGGAAAACTGTCTTTTGGACGAGAGCGGGATGGGACTGGACCAATATCTCCGGCGACGAGGTGGCCCGCCGGGTACTGAAGGAACTGGAACCCGGGAATATTCTGCTCCTGCATGATAGCGACGGCCCTTCGCTGGAGGCGGATCGGCAACGGACCATCGATGCCCTGGGGATCATCATCCGGGAGTTGAAGGATCGGGGATTCTCTTTTGCGAAGGTAACGGAGATTTTGCCGGAGCCGTAAGCAGTTGTCAGTTCTCGGTTGTCAGTTGATAACAATGATGAAATAGCCGTTTACACCCAGCAGTGATTGTATAAAGGAACACTCCCACTTTCTCTTTCCAGTCTCAGTGGTTCCTACCATCACCAACAAAAAGAAGATCTCGACATATCCGCCGGCAGATTGCGGTCGATCGACTTATCCGCGATTGCTACGATTTGGTGCTTCAACTGCCGGGCTTGGATGATGCCCTCCCAGTTCGCAGACCTGCCCGCCGACAACTGAGAACTGACAACTGAACACTGGCAACTGACAACTGAGAACTGACACTACTCTCACCCTCCAAAATTGAACTGTTCGCTCAACACATGCAAGTCTTTGGAAATAAGGATGCGTGTGATGAAAGCTCGCCGCCGCCGAGTCGCCGATTCGAAGCGCAGGTCGTGAATGGTGACAAGCGTGTCTTCCCCCCGCTTCATTACAGAGTAAATCGGGATCTGGGAAAAGTTCAGGAAGATCTTGGCGGTTCGGGTCTCCCTTGCAGCGCGTAATACATCGCTGTCTTCCGGCTTGTAATAGATCTTGGCCTGATTCAAGCTCAACGCTGAGAAATTCATTCCGACATCAAGGGCGAAATAGGCGTGTTCCGTCTCAACAATTCCATTCCACATGAACGGATTTGCGGGCTTGGGATAGGCAAAGATGGTGGTGGCATCTTCTCCGCGGTAAGTGAATGCTGAAAGTTTAGCGACCGCCGACCGATGATTTATGTCCCGCGTGATCCAGAGGGCTCCAATCAAAATCAGGGCGACGATTGCCCCGCCCCGCCCTCGCGCTTTGCCTCTCGCCCCCACCTCGTCGGAAATCATTTTGAACAAACTGGGCAACACCAGACCACAAACCAGGAATGCGAGGATGATCGGATCGATGATGAATTCGATATCCCAGGCCACCCAGCGGTCACTGAACGGCAGGAAGGGTCGGACGCCATAGCTGTTGGTAAAGTCCAACAACAGGTGGCTCCATGTGCCCGCCAGGCAAACCAGGGCGATGGCTGGAAAGGAGGGCGGAGGGGCCGATTCCGGGCTTTTTCTCCACGACCTTCTTTGC
>JBAVHJ010000653.1:0-1782 GCA_049685715.1 Terriglobia bacterium
TTCTTGTCCAATATAACTAGCATGAATTGTATTTCCCGAAAGAACGCTCCCACGCCCGCGATTGCGGCGTGAAACGCTAGCAATAAGCTTTTCGGATAGCGCATCTAATCTTTCTTGTAGTTCAGGCGTTGGAACAAAGCTAATTGCACTATCAATAGGGGTATTCGAGCGAAAATATCCTAGAAAAACAGGTTCGGTATTAGTGTCTAAAAATGCAGATTGTCCATGATATGTCACAATAATAGCGGGTACTTTTTCAGCTTGGCACCACTCAAAATACTTTGCTACTAAGCTATTATTATGACCATACGGCATCACAAGATAACTTTGTTTTTTAGCTTGCTCTAATAGTGCTTCATTCCTTGAGTTCATCAGTGTGAACCTCCATTTTATTAAGGGATGCAAGAATTATTACCCATCCCGGACAGCTGGTGAGGGAGAGACAATGTCCACGAACCACTTGTCCAGGTGCGGTAATCGCTGAAGCTGGGTTTCGACAACTTGCATCGCTTTCTTGGTGAGTTTGACCCCGGTCTGATACGTGGTGGTCACCAAGGTGACCAGAGGCTGCTTGCCTTTCCAGGTCATGGTACGAGCATACTGGATCACGGCATCGAGTGAATCCAACAAGGCACCATTCCAGTGTTGTTCCAAAATCCCCCAGCAGCGTTCGATCGGGTTGTATGTGCTATGGTACGGTGGATAATAGGCCAGGCGTATGGTGAGGTGAGAACGCTGGGCAAACTCCACCAGGCGCTGCATGAGACTTCCGTGCGCCGACTGTGGCTCTCCGGACCGTTGTCCAGATTGATGAGCAGGGTCGTGATGTGCGTAAAGCGTGCTTTGACGCTCTCCCACCAGTCGATCAGGCGATCCACCAGACAGTCGCTGGTGACTTTGGACGTCACTCCATACAGAAAGAGTTCATCAGAAGATGGCAGGACAATGCCCACAGGCGTCACCATCGCCACTGGCGTAAAGTCATGGTCGGCGGCCGAGGTTCGCACACGACTCTTGCCTCCGCGAGCAAAAGGGCCGACCCTGACGGTGGCCTTCGCATCTATCGAAATCCGTAGCATGTGCTCATCGGCATGTGCCTCCTCGGTGCGCTGCTTCACCTGGGCAAAGATGGCGTCGGTCTCGGGGAGTTTTTTTGGGGTTGACTCTTGGCCACCTTTTTCGGATAGTAGCCCAGCCGGTTGAGTTTGGTGCCAATGGTTTCGGCGGTCGGCAATTCCTCATCGGTATAGTCGAACTTGGCGATCAGTTGGCGGCGTACTTCCGTTGCTGTCAGTCGCGTGTACAGGCGGGTGGTGCGGAACTGCGGATCCGCTTGACTCTGACCATCCACGATCGCCGTGATATCCGAGAGCAAGTTCGGCAGATGGTCTTCGCTGCGTTTGCGACCACGCGACGAGAAGGCATCTACACACACGATCCCGCGCTCCAACTCGTGCATTCCTTTGCGCATCGTCCCGCGATTCCAGCTCAACTCCCGTTCGGCCAGTCGCTGACCACCCAGACCCAACGCTTGAACGGTCCGCGCCATGAACATCCGGCGCGCGCTGCCCTTGAGCTCCTTCGCCGTGTTCAACAACAATGCTTTCACCTCCTCTGTCAGTTCCATCCTCGTCCCTCCAAGAATACGTTTCTTGGCACAGTATACCATTCTGGGTCAATTTAGTTTTCGAAAGTCCCAAAAACGTCTCTGGGAGAGACCTGTAAGGGGAATGTAATTGATTATATTCCCTTTACTCAATCATCGCATAATGAAACTTCAAG
>JBAVHJ010000654.1:0-9377 GCA_049685715.1 Terriglobia bacterium
GTGCCGTTCATTGAAGATTGGGACTTAACCCTCAAGACTTCCAAGGTCCTCGACCGCATGGTCTTGCTCTATTCTTCACAAATTGGAAACAAATTGGAAACCCATTGACAAACGATCTTCCCCAGACATAGCATTTTCTGAATCCAAGATATCGCACCAGACAACAATTTGGACATCGAGGGTTGCCTTGTCCAAATCCGGGCCCTCTGCCTTTGGTTCCCACCAAGACAACAAGGAGGCCAGTGTGTTCCGGAGATCGGCACGACACCGGCATATCCGCACCGGCCGGTGAACTCACAGGAGGAGAAAATAATGAACAAGAAGATGTGGAGAATGGGAGCAGGTGTGTTCGCGCTGGCGATGGTGGCCCTCTGGGCCTCGCCGGCGCGGGCGCAGGAGGGGCCGAAGGAAAAGTCGCCGATGTACAGCTACGTCGGGAACTGGAACATTCCCCGAGCGCAGTGGGGGGAAATGGGGAAGAACACGGCCGCCGATGAGACGGTCCTTGCAAAGGCGCTGGCCGATGGAACGATCGTGGGTTACGGCGACGACACCAGCCTGGTGCACCGGCCGGACGGGTCCACGCATGACCAGTGGTGGTCGGCAATGTCCATGGCCGGAGTGTTGAATGTGTTGGGCCAATTCTACAAGAACGGCGGCGCCACTGCTCCCGTTCTGGCCAGCGCCACGAAGCACTGGGACAATATCTTTGTCAGCCGGTATTACAACTGGCGCTCGGGCCCACATAAGGGAGCCTATACGCGCGTGTCGTCGTATAAATTAAAGACCGACGCGCCGGACGATGCGATTGGTATCCTCAGCAAGAACCTATTTGTGCCGCTTTTGGAGAAGTTGATGGCCGACGGTACGATTCTCGAATATGAGATTGACACCGAAGCGATCCACACGGAATCGGCCCAGATGTTCTGGATTGTCTTTATTGCGCCCAACGCGGATGGCTTGGACAAATACAACGCCGCCTTGCGCGACGCGCAGAAGATGAACCCCCTGGGTGGCCCCGCATTCATTTCGATAGTGGATTTCAGCGACCACCGCGATGATTTGGATTGGACAAACGCCACGTACAAATAACGACCGGGACGTTTCCTTCGCCCCGCCCGCGGCAGACTGGCGCTCACCCTTGCGGGTCAGCGCCAGTCCTCTGCCCCTCCAGGCGAATCGATCCGCAGATTACACATGTTACGCAAGCGCTCAAGCGCTTGGGGCCAGGTCTATTTTATTTTCAAGCGCTTGGGGCCAGGTCTATTTTATTTTCATTTGCACACTTCGGGGGTGCAAACAGAGTGAAACGTCAGGTCGGAACACAAAAAAGGATTGAAAAGTAATATAGATCCGACCCTTGGCATTGTCCTCTATTAGAGTGCTACGTCTCAGGGAGGCAGTCATAGCAGAACACAGAGGATGATCGGGATGGATCAGTAAGAGGGTGGTCCAGCCCCCAACCTGCATTCCGCTTTACAATGCTCGTGGAACGCGCGAACTTCCACCCCGCACGCCGCGGGTCAGTTCAAACCGGTTTTATCCGCCTTGCTCCCACCACTTTTTTGCTCTTCTCGGCCTGTGATGGCAGAGTGTATAAAACCCTATGTGTTAGGCAGACCTGGACGAGGTAATGGCCTCGAGGAGGATTGAGCTATGGATCACCGTGAAGAAACACCACCCGGGATCGTGGAGGGAATCACTCCCTGGTTTTTTGTCGCCTTGGCAGTCCTCACTGGTCTCGGTGCTGTGCTCCGAATCGGCTTTGCCAAGGACGCTAGCCTGCTGGAAAGGCTCGACCGCACAACGCTGCTTTACCTTGGCGTGGCCGGAGGACTCCTTCTGCTGCGCCAGGTCAGGAGCCTGTCTTTTGGTGGTTACAAGTTGGAGATGATCGAGAGAGTTAGGGAAAAACAAGCCCGTCAGGAGGACCAAATCGAGGACATCGCCCTGATGCTCCCGTTATTGCTCCCCGCGAACGAGCGTATACACGTGGTCAACCTGGCTGACAACCGGACTCGCGGTTACAAAGGTAACCAAGGTCTTCGGACTGAACTCCGCCGGCTTCGCTCTCTTGGATTGATCAAAATGCTTCCTGATCAGACCATTGGTTCTATGAAAGATAACTTGTCCTTCGACCTGGCTGCCTATGCGGAGTTGACGGATCTTGGCAAGCACTGGGTTAAAAGGATTCAAAAGATTGAGATGCCGGAGGCGGGTCCTGAAGAGAAAACTATCAGTGGGGAGCAGGACGCCTAACGAGGTGCGGCGGGCAATAGACACATTCGGGTCAGGCATCGACATCCGATATTTTTTCATCCACAGATTTCGCTGATGACGCAGAAAGCCATCCGATCCAGCTCCGCTGGAGTTTGGAGAATCACGCTAACGACACCCAGTCCTATTGAGAACATTTTTAGGTCAGGTCTAAATTTCTAATTGTTCTCTTCCACAAAGACCAGAAGACTTGTAGATTTAGACCCCGTTTTATTCCTCGCGGGGCGTCCAGTTGGCAAAGTAGGAACTCGGCAGCAGAGGTTTCACAGGTCTCCGGCAGCTTCTCTTTTCGCACCAGGGAGGGCCCATCAGAATGGCGACATTATCTCGTAGGGCGTTTGTGAAGACGGCGATGGCCGGAGCAGCGGGCACCTTGACTGCCCGAATCGGGGGCGCCACCGGCCTACCCGATCTGGCCCCTTTGGAAAAGGCGAGTGAATCAAGCATCGGCAAGCTCAGTCTCACTGAGGTCTCTCGGCTGGTCCGCAGTAAGAAAATTTCGCCGGTTGAGTTGACGCGAGAGTGTCTTGCGCGAATAGAAAAACTCAACCCGAGGCTGAACGCCTTCATCACTGTCACGCCTGACTCTGCACTGGCACAGGCTCGGGAGGCTGAAGCCGAAATCCAGAAAGGCCATTGGAGAGGCCCGCTCCATGGAATCCCGGTCGCCCTGAAGGATCTCGTGGATACCTCCGGAGTCCGCACGACGGCCGCCAGTGGATTATTCAAGGATCGTATTCCCACCGAGGATGCAGAAGTTGTCCGTCGCCTGCGGGTGGGCGGGTCGGTGCTGCTGGGCAAGCTTAACATGCACGAATTCGCGTATGGCGGCAGTTCGGTGATCAGTTATTTCGGCCCGGTTCGGAATGTTTGGGCCCCTGACCACAGCGCAGGTGGTTCTTCTGCCGGGTCCGCCGTGGCGGTCGCGGCGCAGCTCTGTTTTGGGGCGATCGGTTCCGATACCGGAGGATCTGTTCGGCAGCCGGCGGGATATTGCGGGATCGTGGGGCTCAAGCCCACTTACGGACGCGTGAGCACCAGGGGGGTGATTCCCCTGTCCTGGTCGTTGGATCATTTGGGCCCTATGACGCGTACCGTAAATGATGCAGCCCTCATGCTTCAGGTGATCGCCGGCTACGACCCGGCCGATACGAGCACCACGGATAACCCTGTCGCGGATTACACGGCGACAATCACAGAAAAGACTTCATCCTTACGGCTGGGCATTCCGCGTGCCTACTTCTATCAGGGACTTGATCCTGAGATTCAGGCGGCCCTGGAGGGGGCTCTTTCCGTTCTGGAAAAACTCACTGCGGGTCATCGCGACATTGGACCGTTGGCAAACAGCGACGACTACACCTCGATCCTGGATCCCGGTCGGACCATTCTCGCCGCAGAAGCCTATGCTTACCACGAGCAGTACATCGCGAAGACGCCGGAGCTTTACCATCCTGAAACTCTGAAGAGAATTCGTTCCGGCGCGGACATCGCGACCACGGCGTATATTCACGCCCGTCGCCAGCTCGAGGAGATTCGCCGCTTGGCACCCGGGATCTTCGACACCGTGGATCTGGTGATCACTCCGACGGCGCCCGTCCCTCCATTCGCGATATCAGATTTATTAGGCGACCTCGGCACGCTACGCCCCAAAGAAATCCTCATGCTGCACAACACGCGGCCTTTCAACATACTGGGGCTGCCGACCCTCTCCGTTCCCTGCGGTTTCACCCGCACGGGATTGCCGATCGGCATGCAAATCACCGGTCCCCCAGGAGGGGAATCATTAGTGCTTCGTCTCGCGTACGCTTACGAGCGGGAGACGGATTGGCACAACCGTCAACCGAGGACCGATTCCTGATTCCATGTACAGAAGAGGCCAGGCTGCGACATTCGATCCTGCTCGAAAACCCTCTTGGCGCGATCTGCGGAAAAATAAGAGGCGGGCCAGGTCACTGTCTTTGGCGTCCTCGGTCGGTTCGACGGGAGGATAGAGAAAAACAAGCAGCGAGCCGGGATCTTCCATTCAGGTCAATCCCCCTTGAAGGCTGGAAAGGTACGACCCCATTCGTATTACTTCGCATTGTTGACAAGCCGCTTGACATTAACTGTTGAAGAGTTTCTCTCTGCTTAAACTGAGAAAAAGTATAAAATAATCGATACCTGCTCTCAATGTTCAACGAACCAATCCGTTAAATTTTGAGACTTGGCTTTATGATTGATTTGTGGGGAATGGAGATCCTACCCCGTGATGCTCATTTTTCAGCTGGTGAGTGAATGGCGGATCATCTAGAGACAATGACTCTGGCGTACCTTGACATCCTCGTAGCCAACCAACAGAGGGCCGCACGATGGTATGCCGCTTTGGCGACTGGGACGGCTGTCCTAGGACTCATCGTTTTGATCGCCGGGCTGTTGTGGGGTGCGAGGTTGGCGGGGGAGTCGCTCAGGGCAATTCTTGGGATTGCGGGCGGTTTCATCTCGACAGGTAGTGCCTTCCCCCTCAAGGAGGTTCTGAATTGTCACGAGCGTCTGAGCATCTACCGAGCACTTCGGGGTACCTTTATTGGTGCCGAGCCTGAGGATGTTGAGCGGATTCATGATCTTGTTTGGGGAGCGATCGGGAAGATCGCTGGGAGTTAACTGATGAACAGCGATGTACAATTCAACGAAAGACGCATGTTGGAAGTGATCGCCGCCCTCGACGCCAAGCGGCGGCGGCGTTCAATAATCCTCACGACTTTGCCCTTGGTCGCTGCGGTCGTCTTGGTGACGACAGCCAGCGGCGTCATTTATCGACTTCAAGCTGAGCAACGAAGGACAGCTATTGAACGTGCTGCTCTTGCAAACCAGATGGATTCTCTTAACAGTGCTATGGTCAACGTCGGGCGCCAGCTAACAAGTGTGGTAGAGGTGGTATCAGGTATAGAAGCTCTCGTCGAGTCAAAGGAATCTTACTTGCGAACGATTGACGAGGCGAGATTCCTGATTGATGTGCGTATGAAGTTCGACTCCCTGCACGCTGCCCTCGATGCGGTTTCAGCAGCAGCACCGGAACTTCCAAAAGTGCGCCCTTGGCGGAGATGGGTTACCGTAGTGAAGTCGGCACATAGGCTCTCTGAACTTACCGCTCCAAGCAAACTGGCTTCCTGCCTGGAAACTCAGGAAAGCCTAGCGACATTTCGTACCCCTAATGGGATGCTGGCTCTGGCACTCGTCGGTGACGGGTCCTTCACGACCGCCTATCGTCAAACGGTGAGAGTCAATGAGAAGGGATGTGTGCCTGGAGCTTACTTTGCTGACACACAGAGGTGGGAGCGTGTCCCAAGTCAATAATAGCAGTGGACATTTGGGGTCAGGCTTTCACAATTCCACCATGAATGGGGTTGTGTCTTTGCATTCGATTCTGCTCGAAAACCCTCCTGGCTCGATCTGTGGAAAATTTAGGGGCGGGCCAAGTCGCAGTCTCCGGCGCGCTCGGTCGGTTCGACGGAAAGATGGAGAAAGACAACCAGTGAGCCGAGATCTTCCATCCCGCGAAATCCCAGTTGAAGATTGGGATGATGCGACCTCATTCATTTCTCGTCCATTCTGTGCTATCGTCTTTATTAAGGAGAACGAGTTGCTCAATGACGGATGTACCATTGGCCTAATCCGTCGCTCCGCAGTTTTGTTGCGCATGATGGGCGTTCGACACTTAGCGCCCCAGGTACCGGCACAAAGCCCGTCGACAACAATGCGTCTCGACTGGAGGAACAGGCGTATGCATGCGAGGCTCGCCGCTGCTGCACTCGTTGCCCTGCTGTTCGGCCCGGCTTTTGCTGCCCCCGCGCAGGCGCCAAACCCCAATCCGGAGAATCCATCACAGACCTTCAGATATGCGGTCCACCAAAATGGCAAGGACTACAACGTCAGTGTGGACTACGATTTCCGGCAAGCCTGGGTCGGCAACACGCACCTGAATCTGAACATCACAGTCGAGACCATCGGGACACAGACCCTGGATTTGATTGGCTGTGAGAAATCCGAAAATTCAATATTATCCTGTGACATCAAGCCTGCGCTGGAGGAGTTCGGGACGCCAAGCATGAACAACACGTGGAAGCGCGTCTATCGCCTCACCGCCAGCATCAAGGCGGACGTTGACCCCCAGCAGTACAATGTCGCCCTTCGCTTCAGGCCGGCCCAGGGCGAAGATAGCCTTGTGTATTTCCCGCTTTTCGTGGGCGTGCGCGAGAATGGGCGGCTGGGGGTGAAGGAGATCACCAAGCCCAAGCCAGAACTGTGCACGAGCGGCCGCACGCACTCGTTCGAGCTCATCCTGCACAACGGCTTCCACGAGTACGACGTGAACGTGCAAAGACTACTCGTGAGCTCCGAACCCGGAGGGCTCGTGTCGGGCATTGTAGGTGTGAAGCGTTCTTCGGGGGCCATAGATCAGGTCGCCCCCGACAAACCGCTGACTGTCCTCTTCAACACGCCTCTTGATATTGCGCCGGCGCAGGACGAAATGCTGACGGTCGACCTGAAGATGATCGGCATGTCGTATACCAACCTCATCTCCGGTTTCGGTGACGATGCGCACATCAACTTTAAATTCCTCTATGACGACGGCCTGGGGCGCGTCGTCTCGGACTACAGCTACAGCCGTCAACTACGCCTGGAACCGAGCCCGACTGTGCTGGTGTTCTCGATCATCCTAGGCATTGCGGGAGGGATTTTCATCATGTCGGTTTGGAAGATGCTGAAGTTCGAGGGTGCACTTAAGCACAAGGTGTCGGTCGTGGTGAGCACCGTCAGCATTGGCTTGATCGTCTCGATCTTGGCACTGGAGGGCGAGCTCAACATCAGCGCTTTCAACCTTCGCGCCTCTTACGATAAACCGGTGGTGCTTTTCCTGTTGAGCCTGTTCGCGACGGTCAGTGGCACCCCGTTGCTGAAAAAGTTCTTCGGTCTGGACAAAGCGGCCGACGGCGCGTCGCCCGCGCGCCCATAGGCTACCACCGAGGAGTTACTCTTAACGTGTAAAGGAGCGTCCGCCGTGTTTGGAATACGCCCAAGGGGTCAGCTTCGCTTCATGACTCGGCTCTGCGTCGCAACGGCCGCCTTTCTGCTTGTGCCCGCCTCATTGCTGCCGACCGCCGCGGCGCCGCAAAAGAAACGGGCCGCCGCGACACCTTGCAGCAGCGCCAGCCAGTGCCTGTCACTCGGCTTGTTTTACTTTAACAACGACGACATCAGCGACAGGGCGGCGCAACAGTTTCGCGCAGTGATCAGGGGCTACCCCCAGAGCGCCGAAGCGGAGAAGGCACAGTACTACTTGGGCTGCTATTACCAGCGCAAATTCTATATCCAGCGTCAGCGCTACCGGCGAGACGATTCCACGCTGCTTCAGCAGGCGCAACGCGAGTACCTCGGCTACATTGGTAAGTACTCTACCCAGGGCAAGGGGGAATGGCTTGCCGACGCGCATTTCAACGCCGCACTTGCCTACGTCCAGTCGGGCGATGCATCAGGCGCAAAGAACATCCTAAAACGCATGGTGAGCGCCACGGCGCGCGATCAGAAAGTATACGTCTATCAGGTCGTCTGGTCGCTCGATCGCTCCGATGTAGTGGACGAAGATATCGAGGCGCTCGCACTCGCGAATTACACGCAGACGCTCTTGGGACGGCCGGTCGATCAGGTGGTCTTCGAGCTGAAAAAGTGGTGCCAGAGCCGGAGGAGCCGGCGCCTGGCGAAATGATGATTGATGGAGACGGTTCCCCACGGCTGCGATGTAGGACGGTGGCCTCCCCTTCCTTCCGGAGCCGCCCGCAAATCCGTTGCTACTGTCAATACCAGCAGGCATCGTATCTTTCCAATCTCCATTTCAGCTGCGGGATATGATTTCGGCCGAGTTTTCTCTCCTCTGGTCAATCCCAATCGAAGATGGCAAGGACATGACTCCATTCATTCTCTTTCAGAAATTAGAACTTATCGCAAAGGAGATTTTCATGAGCAAAATGAAGATTGCTTTTTTCGCGCTGGCACTTGTTGTTTTGACCGTGTTGTCGGTTCAGGCGCAACCACCGGCGCCTTCGAAAGCCAGCCCCTATTACCTGGCGCAGACGTTTCATGTGGGGGGCGAAGGCGGCTGGGACTACATTACCGTCGATCCGGCGCACCAACTGCTCTTCGTTCCGCGCACCACGCACACCATGGTACTCAGCGAAACGACCGGGAAGCTGGTCGCAGACATTCCGGGCCAGGCGCGCAATCATGGGGTCGCCCTGGTTCCCAGTGTCGGGCGTGGATTCATTACCGACGGCAAGGACGCCTCCGTCACCATTTTCGATTTGAAGACCTACCAGGTGCTCGGCAAGGTCAAAGCGGAGGACGATGCGGATGGCATCATTTACGATCCGGCCAGTGGCAAGGTGCTGGTGGTGTGCGGGGACGCCGGTGTGATGATCCCGATTTCACCGGATGTGGATCCCCAGGCGGGCAAGGCGGATGCCGCCGTCAAGTTGGGCGGAAAGCCGGAGTTTCTCGCGGCTGACGGCCACGGCAAGGTGTACGTCAACCTCGTCGACAAGAACGAAGTCGCGGTCGTCGACAGCAAGACAATGAAGGTTGAAGCGCGGTGGCCGACAGCACCCGGTGGCGCGCCCGTGGGCATGGCGATCGATCGGGAGCACCACCGCTTGTTCATCGGTTGCCGCAACCCCCAAAAACTAATTGTGATGAACGCCGAGAATGGCAAGATTCTGGCCGACCTTCCGATCGGCGCGGGCGTCGACGCCACGCGGTTTGACGCCTACAGTTTTGCGAGTTGCCGCGACGGCTCGCTCGCCATCGCCCGGGAGACCTCACCGGGGAAGTTTGAAATCGTCCAGACCGTTGAGACGCCTAAAGGCGCGCGCACCATGGACGTCGATCCCTCCACGCACACGCTCTACCTTCCCACGGCGGAGTTTGAGACACCCACCGATGCGCGCGCCCGACCCGTGATGAAGGCCGATTCGTTCATGATCCTAGTGGTCGCCCCCACGAAAAAGTAAGGGGGAAAGTCGGAAACTCGGGACAGCCCTGTATTTCAAGAACAGGTGCCGGGTGTCAGG
>JBAVHJ010000655.1:0-7979 GCA_049685715.1 Terriglobia bacterium
ACTCGTCAAGGGCGCGGTGACTGAACCGGCCGTTTCACGATGACGGCCTCCGGCAAAATTCGCAAAATTCGGGACAGTCCCCAGAACAACTACGTTAAGGGATTATGGACTGCGTGCTATAAAAGAATCGGCCGAGGAACCGCCATTGAGGTCAAGCAGGACATTCGACAATCGCGATGGAAAAAAACGTAATTTGGCTTTCTGTTTTGCAGAAGTACCGCCGAATTGTCGAATGTCGATGGGCTGTTGCTCAAATCTTCAAACTGAGAGGACCCCACGAAGGGGAGGACCTTTGCCTGCGCCAACGGGGCTGCGCTGGGTCAACGTCGCCCCTCGGCCACAATCCGCCAAGGCGGATTGTGAAAATCATTTTGTATTCCCGGGTTCCCAACGTAAGCCGCAAGGCCGCTAACGTTGGGCTGTGAGACGCAGCGCCGTTGGCGCATCCGTCAGGTTGGCTGAGTCGAGAAAGATCTTGATCGAGACCTCACTCAGTTCGCAAGGCCGCAATCAGTCTGTCTCTCGCAAATATCTTCCCCGCGAAGTCTACAGCGACTTGAGGTACTCGCTGAGGTCGAGTTTCTCCTGGTCAGTCAGCCCCAATTTGAAAAAGGCATCGTAATGCTCGATCACATCCCGCAAAGTGGCAAAGCGGCCGTCGTGATAAAAGCCGCCCTTCTGATGGCTCCACAGGCCGGCAAGGGGCGCGGTCCGGTACATGTGAGTGGGTGACCGGTCGGCCTGCCAGGAATCCACTCCGATCTCACCGGGAGCGTGCAGGTTGTTCCCCGGCTCAGTGAAGAGGGGCTGGACGTGGCAGCCCGCGCAGTTGGCCTTGCCGTTGAAGATTGCCTTTCCACGCGCCGCTTCCGCCTTGGCAAAACTGCCCGCCGGTGGCTTCGGTGCCGGGATCGCAAGCTGATAGAAGTGAAGAGCCGCCATTTTCGACGTGACCAAGTCAGGCTTTCCTCGAGTATTACCAGAGCCGCTCTTTGCTGCGACAGGGTATTGCTCTGCGTTGTTCAGCCGCGCATCGAAGAAGGTGCCGGAACCGTGCATTTCGGTCGCAGCGACGTACGCATTCCAGTACGTGACAGAGCCAAAGCCTGTCCAGGTATGCAAGTTGACACCCGCCAATCCAAACGCCGGAGGAATCAGCGTGCAAGCTCGCTTGCCGTCGGGCCGGAGGGCTTTTCCGTCCTTATCCAGTTCGGCGTCAAAACAGCCGGGACCCCAGCTACTCAGTACCTTTTTCAAGGTGGCGGTATCGACCCCCAGAAGATCGGTGAAAGGCTTGAGGTTCGGAGCGAGCGAAACGATTGCGCCGACATTCAGGTCCCGATTGGCCCACCCGTCCAGGCGCCTTCCGATACCAGGGGCTAACGAGTCATCCACAATGGAATGGCAGAAAGCGCATTGAAGACCCATGGATCGCAGGCTGCCGCCCTTATCGAAGATGCCCTTCACGCCCACGACCGCGTTCAATTTGAGTAGGGCGAGGGTTGTGGCGGGATTGTCGAGATCCACCTTGCCTTCTTTGAGTTGTTGCTTGAGGGACTCGGGCAGAGCGTCGGAATCAACCTTGAGGCCGACCGACAGCGCAGTCTTCGGGCTTACTCCCCCTCCGACCCCTCCGTTTTTCTCGCCTGCGATCGCTTTGTGGAGTTGCAGCGCGTCCCCCCAAAAAGCCTCACTGCCAAAAGTGTCGAAGCGAAATATTTCCTGGCCTCCCTTCATCATCCGGTCCGCGTTGTTCCGAACCACAGCGTCAAACCCCGAGGGCGCTGCGCCCTTTTTCTCTGTTTGGGCAGAAGCTTCTCGCGCTCCCATCAAGCCATAGAAGCCGACTGCCAGCCCTGTGAAAAGAACGAGACCAGTCACGATCTTCGGGACGCTTTTCATGGAATCCTCCTCAGATTGAATTACCCAGCGCGCGCATTCCCGCAAGGCAGGAGAGGACGCAAAGGCATCGTACGGATATCATTCGATGACTCTACTCTCAGGTACGAGGGTCACGCAGTGCAGAATTGAACACCGTTGAAGATTGGGGCGTGCTCAGCCTCAACTGTCGTAATCTTGGAGGGGCTCCATGTTGAGGACCAAAGTCTGGCGCTGGATCGATGGCAAACCATACGGCTTCATTTGATGATTTTGCTCGATTCCTTTGAACGAACTGCCGGCACGGCCGTTGATTGGGGCGAGGAACGCCACACGGCCGACATCGATCACTAAGAGCATCAGACGATGCTGTAAGAACTGGACGCCTTGGCGCATCTGAGCGTCGGGGAAACGCTGTCCGATAACCTGCCGGCATGACTGTCGTCTTGGATTCTACTCATCGGTCGAATGCTGGGTCATAGAGCGATGGGCGACTCCTTTTTTGATCCATATAGAAGATCTGGTTTCGGTAAAATCTCGATTTGAAGCGGGAGGTTTTACTGATTCTTAAAAATCAATCGGCCACTCTCATCCTTACTGGGGTAGATGGCAGGACGCTGGTTGCCGGGTAGCTCGCATCGGTACGTTGGCACGAGGGCCCGCTTTGCGGAACAATCTTCTGTTCCATCATCAGCGAATCTCGGCACATCGGGTGGATTCAGGAACCCTGTCGCAATTTTCGACGGGAGGTCTCCCCTCAGATAGGCATCAATGTTCTCTTCCATTTCCACAGGAAATCGCGGCGCGGGACCGACTAACTTATTCTGGTAGACCTTCATGAGAATTTCTCTGAACACTGGGAGCGCTGCCAGGGCGCCGGTTTCCTTCATGCCCAACGAGCGGTTGTCATCAAAGCCGATGCGCACTGCCACAGTAATTCCGTTGGGCCCAAATGTGGACCCCACAAAGAGAGCATCCCGGTAGTTGTTCGTTGTGCCGGTCTTGCCCATCACTGGAATGGGGAAGGCGTGCGAATCAAGCGTGTGCGCGGTGCCGGATGGAATGCGCACGACCCCGCGCAGCCCTTCCTGAATCATGGACAATCCAAAATCGTTGCCCTTCGCCGAACAGCAGGGCGGCGGGTAGCTGTAGACAACCCCTCCCCGAGTCTGTTGAATTTTATTGATGACGTGTGGTTCTCCGGGCATTCCGCCAGCCATCAGCCGGTAGGCGTTTGCGAGTTCCACCAACGTGACTTCGGAGGCCCCAAGGGCCGTGGTGACGTAGGGCTGTAACTTGGTTCGGATGCCCACGGCTTGCGCTGTTTTCAGCACGGAACCAATTCCAATCTGTCCGGTCACCCAGACGGCCGCCGCGTTCCTCGACTCGGCCAGTGCCTGCCGCGCCGGCATCATTCCCTTAAATTGGTTGTCGTAATTGGCGATCCATTTGATCGTTTGCCCGTTGGCACCAGCCACCGAGATGGGTTCGTCGGGCACGGATGTATCGAGGTCGAGAGCGCCCTGGCGAAAAGCTGCCAGATAAACCAGGGGCTTCATCGCCGAGCCTGGCTGGCGCTTCGATTGAGTGGCGCGGTTAAAATCGCTGTACGTGTTGTTACGGCCTTTGTACACCTCCCGCCCACCGGTCTCGGCCAGGATGGCGGAATCACTGTTTCGAAGAACGACCACGGAACCTTGAATCAGCCCCTTGTTCCGGGGATGCCGCTTCTCATAGACCTTCAAGGCATTCTCCAGCGCCACGTTCGCAATGCGTTGGATACGGTGGTCGACGGTCGAATAAACCTGGATGTGGCCTTCGAGGAGCTGGTCAATTCCGATCTCGGGGCCGAGGCTGGACCCGAGTCGGGTGAGTTCCTCGAGAGTCGACTCCACCGCGGCGGGCGCTTCGACCGGTTCAATGGCATGAGCAGCCAAACGTATTGGCGCCAGCTTGAGGCGCTGGGCCGCCTCCGCCGAAAGGAAGTGATTCGCCACCATGAGGTCCAATATCTGGTTTCTCCGGCGCGTGGGTTTTTGAACATCTTCCACGGTGGGAGCGTATTCGCCAGGCGACTTTGTGATGCCAGCCAGCAGTGCCGCCTTGTCAGCGTCGTCCACAGTGAACGTCTCAATGGGCTTATGAAAGTAATAATCTGAGGCGGCCGCTAACCCATATCGGCCATTCCCCATGTAGACGAAGCTCGCATAACGCGCGAAGAGCTCTTCCTTGGCCCGGCGTTTAGACCCGTACTGCTTCCGCATCTCTCCCTCGATCCACAAAGAGAGACGGATTCCCTCTATTTTCAACAGGAGTTTGTTTGTCCCAGGCACACCCATGGCGAAGGCTAGAACGTGCGGAAGGATGCCCTCATGCTGAAGCGAGTTGCTGTTTTTTGTGCTGGAAAGTTTCTGCAGGAAGTAGCCGCGCACGAGCTGCTGGGTGATCGTCGAGCCTCCTTGTGGAAACACGGATGGACGCCTGGAAGCATCCTTACCTTCGAACGATGTGAAGTGTGCGACCAAGGCTCGAATGTTTGTCTTGGCCAGCATACGAAGGAAAACGGAATAGTCCACTCCCGAATGTGAGAAAAAGTTTTGGTCCTCGGCCGACAGCACGGCTTCGCGCACGACGTCAGGAATTTGCCTATAAGGAATGATGTCCCGGCGTTCACGCCCCAATTCGATGAGGACGTGATCATTCGCATCGTAGACGTGGCCCGTCGTGGGAGGCTCAAAGCGAATAAATCCATCAAGACGGGGAAGGTTTGTACGATTAAAGTTGACGTAGAAAGCTGTGAATATCCCGAAGACTACCGGAACCAGAGCGATTCCCCCGACGACCCGGAAAACAATACGGGCCGTGCGATTGTTCCGCACAGCGACAAATGCCTTCCGAAATAGCGCAGGGACCTGTCGAATAAAATTGTGAATATTCATCATGCGATCTGCCATGACCCAAGGGCGCGTTGTCCCTCCTGCTGTTCCATTCCACACACCATGGTAGACACGGAGAAGGCGGATGTCTGTACCGTTATGACCACCTACGTTTTGTGATGTCACATTCAATCATCTAAGCGATACCTGAAGGTTGACCACCCCAACCCCTAACAGGGCGCCGTGAAATTCGCAGCATGCGGGCGGGCCGCTTGGCCATCGCCTTGTGTCACCGCCGTCACGATTACCATGCGCGTGCTTTTCTTGAAGGAGTTCAGAGAGAAAGATTGGTGGGTGCAAACGTCAAATCAAACTCAGGAAGGCCGCAACCCCGGATAAAATGATCAAGGCGCCGGAAATTCTGGTGACCCATCTAAGTCCACCGGACTCCAGCTTCCTTCTGAAGAATGTCGCAATATAACCAAGAGTCAGAAACCATAGACACGAACCTAACAACACGCCGAGGACAAGAATGCTCGCTGAAATGATCGTCAGCCTGTATCCCAGCCCAAAAGCAGCGAACACGGCAACAAAGGCAAAGAAGGTCACTGGGTTGGTAAACGCGAGGAGAAGGGCGGAGACGTAAGATCCCAACAATCCCTTGCGGTCGAAGGGGATCGTAGGATCCTTGGGCTTGACACGAAATGTCCTTATCCCAAGAAACAAAAGTAACCCTCCTCCAACCAGACGCAGCCAATACTGCTGGCTGGCGATCACATCCGAGACAAACGTGAGACCGAACGCCGCGATACTGCTGTACAGCGAATCTGCGGTTGCAGCCCCCAGGCCGACGATGAGGCCGCGGGAGTGGCCCTCAGCCAGTGTCTTGCGGACGCACAGGATTGCGGCCGGCCCCACAGGCACCGCCATCGCAAATCCAATAATCAACCCTTTCAGAAAAACGATTGACTCCATGCCTCATGTCTCGATCAGGTTGTTGCTGTTGACACAGCTGGGGAAGTGTTCCAGCTTCAGCAAAGAGTTCTCTTTCATACTAAGCCAACGAAAGTCACAGGGGTCAGGCCGCGGCTTTCGGCAAAACCGGACAAGGATGAATGGGTGGGGTTGCGCTCTGTGCCCCGGGTGTGTCAATTGTCGAATGTCGCCGGGCTGACCCCTTGCAAGCGCCCTACTTCTTCGAAAGCTCGCCCTTGAAATGACTTTCAACATCTTCACGACTCAGCGGGTTTCGTGCTTTGGTTAATAGGACCGAATAGACGACCTCATTCCCTTCAATCTGCGCAGTGATGAAGGCTCCATCTTCCGGCAGTTCCTGGTAGGTGAATTTCACTTTTCTGCCGTGTTCCAATGTTTTGATCCACTCTTCGTCTGGCATGGGCTTATCCCTTCAGGAGAGATCAGCATACGTCGCGAGTATACATGGCTCGGTGGCATAAATCGCGGATGAGGAATGAAAAGTTGCCTTCTCGGGATCTGGCTTGTCGAGCGGTCCCATGTTGGTTGCCCAGTTCTTTAGCCTAACCCGGACGAGCCGGAAGCAAACAGGACTAATTTGCATAAGGTGGACGTTTTTCAAAGAGGCCCGAGGCCAGCATAAATAAAGGGTCGAAAGCACCTCGCAAAAAGTTAATGCCAGCAAAAACGCGAACTTTAATGATAAGTGCCTAATCCCTACTCTGAGCCGGTCAGCAGGACTCATGGGCCAGATCGTGACCCGTGCACAGGATCACAGTCCCCCTTGGGGGACTTGGTTGCGTACAGCCCGCCGGTTTACCGGCGGGAAAGGAGACGCGCCCTAGGTTTTTCACCCCGATTCATCGGGGTTGACCTCCGCCCCGGGTCGGCCGTTAACGACCGACCCATTCCCCACCAACCCCGATGAATCGGGGTAAGACTTCCCGCCCGCCAGCTCCCGCCGCTGAAGCGGCGGGCTGTATTAAGACAAGTCCCCTCAAAGGGGACTCTCGTTTCCCGGCCGTCACTCTCAATTTCCTAACCCGGACAAGCTGAAACCAAACAGGACTAATTTGCATAAGGTGGACGTTTTTCAAAGAGGCCCGAGGCCAGCATAAATAAAGGGTCGAATTCAGCTCCTGAAAGATGTTTTTTGCCAGTAGAAACAAGAATTTTTTTGATCAGTGACTAATTGTTTTCGCGCCCGGTACGCCGAAGTCTCTGCGTCCGGTCTTCATATTGAATCTCCTGTCCAGGCAACGGGTAACCGAGAACTCTGCGGGCCGATTACTTTGTGATGCTCCACTTCCAATTCCGAATCTCCGGCAGGTCTTCGCCGTATTTGTCGATGTATTGCCTGTGCTCGATCAGCTTGTCCTTGAGCTGCTGCTTCAGGTAGATGCCCTTATCGCCGGTCTGCGGCAGGCGGTCGATGGTGTCCATCACGAGGTGAAAGCGGTCTAGATCGTTCAGCACCGTCATGTCGAAGGGCGTGGTGATGGTGCCCTCTTCCTTGTAGCCGCGGACGTGGATGTTGTCGTGGTTGGTGCGGCGGTAGGTCAGCCGGTGGATCAACCACGGGTAGGCATGGAAGGCGAAGATGACCGGCTTGTCCCGGGTAAAGAGCTCGTCGAAATCCAGGTCGCTCAATCCGTGCGGGTGCTCGGTTTGCGGCTGCAGCTTCATGAGGTCGACGACGTTGACCACCCGGATTTTCAGGTCGGGCAGATGCTCGCGCATCATGGCCACGGCGGCGAGCGTCTCGAGTGTCGGCACGTCGCCACAGCAGGCCATGACCACGTCGGGGGCAACGCCCTGGTCGTTGCTGGCCCACTGCCAGATGCCGATGCCCTCGGTGCAGTGCTTGACGGCGGCGTCCATCGTCAGCCACTGCGGCGCCGGGTGTTTGCCCGCGATCACGACATTGACGTAATGGCGGCTGCGCAGGCAGTGGTCCATCACCGACAGCAGGCAGTTTGCATCCGGCGGAAGATAAACCCGCGTGATCTCGGCCTTCTTGTTTACCACGAGGTCGATGAAACCGGGATCCTGGTGGGTGAAGCCGTTGTGATCCTGACGCCAAACGTGCGAGGCCAGCAGATAGTTTAGCGAGGCGATCTTCCGACGCCACGGCAGGTGCGACGTGACCTTCAGCCACTTGGCATGCTGGTTGAACATCGAATCGACGATGTGGATGAACGCCTCGTAGCAGTTGAAGAGTCCATGCCGCCCGGTGAGCAGGTAGCCCTC
>JBAVHJ010000656.1:0-7330 GCA_049685715.1 Terriglobia bacterium
CACAAAGACTTCTTCCAATTTCACCCCTTCAGGAAGCGGGCGATGAGCGTCTTCACCGTCCCGCGCCACCTTCTCAAACTTCTGATTGAGGTGTTTGAGGAAGTCGGCTTTCAAATACGCGTTGGCCCCCTCCAGCGTCGTGATGCCGTTCCAAGCCAACTCCTTCACCAGCCGGTCCTGAAAGACGCCGTTACTGCGTTCCACCCGCCCTTTGGCCTGCGGGGAGTTGGCGCCAATAATCACGATCCCTAAACGGTGGCAGGCCTGGCCGAAGGCGGTGCGCGGCACTTCACCCCGCAACTGCTCTTCCAGCGTGGCTTCCCGGCCGGTCAGATAGACATTCTTGTGATCGGTGTAGAGAGCGTGCGGAACGCCATAACGCTCGATCCAGTCCCACAGCGTGCGCATCGCCGCCACAATGGTTTCCGCCTCAAACAACTGCGCATACACCCGCCCCGTGGCGTCATCGACCAGATTCATGAGGCACTGCTTTTGCTCTCCCCCCAACCAGGCGTGAGGACTGCCATCGAACTGCACCAACTCCCCCCACCGCGCCTGCCTCTGCCGCCAGCTGCGATACGGCGATCGCTTCCGCTCCACCTGTCGTAGCCCCGCTTCCAACAACCACCGCCGCAGCGTCTCATGATCCACCGCCTGACCTCGCGCTTGAAACTTCTCCGCCGCCAGCGTCGGTCCCCACCCCCCAAACTCCTCCTGGTATTGTTTCAACACAGCCGCTCGAAACTCTCTTGACTTGCTGCGATTCGACCGCCGCCCCCGGCTGCGATGACACAGCCCCGCTTCCCCTTCCTTCCCGTAGCGCTGATAGATCCGCCGCCCTTGCCGATAACTGATCCCCAACCGCTCCGCCGCCGCCCGAATCGACACTTCCCGCTCTTTCACCCGCTTCATCTCCACCAGCCGCTCTCGCTCTTTCTGGCTCATCAGCAAATGCCCCATTCTGGCCCCTCCTTCGGAGGCGCCATCTTAGAGGACATTTCTATCGAGTCCTAATGAGGACATTATCAAAGAGTCGTGACAGCCCTCGGGCCGCTCCTTGACAGTGCCTCCTCTTTTGGTTAGCATTGCGGGACTCTCTTGGCGCTGTGGAGAGTAGGCGTTTGATCGGAATGTTTCGGCCATCTGCTCCCAGGTCTTTCTATCGAGAACTTGCCTTCATTGCCTCCCGGAGAATCAATTCGTTAAGGAGAAATATCACAATATGAAAAAGCGAGTTGTTGCGGTTATTATCGCAACGTTCCTTCTGGGGATCACTACCCTCAGGATGGCCCAGGCCCAAGCACCCACACAGGCGCCAAAGACGGCATCCAAGGAGCCCAAGGCCAAAACACAGCAGGAATATGAAGCGTTCACGAAATTCAATGCGGAGACCGATTTTGTGAAGAAGACGGCGGAGGGGGAACAATTCATCAAGGACTTCCCCGATTCCGAGCTGACCGTCCCGTTCGTATACCCCCGGATGCTCGTCGGTTACCAACAACAGAACAATTACGAGAAGACTGTCGAATACGGGGAAAAGATTCTTGTTGCGGACCCCTCCAATACTTTTGCCCTGTTCATGCTGTCGCTGGTCATCCCCGAGCGCATCAAGGACGATGATCTGGACCGCCAGCAGAAGCTCGACCATACTACGGAGTATGCAAAGAAACTCCTGGAAGTCGTGGCTTCGATGCCAAAGCCGGCCCAGATGACCGAAGAGCAGTGGAAGGGCCAGAAGGCTCAACTTCTAGGCGGAGCGTATTCGGCCCTCGGATTCGTTGCTCTACATAAGAAAAACTACGACGAGGCAATTTCCAATTACAAGAAATCATTGGAAGCCTTTCCCAAGGACCCGATTGCCTACTATCGCCTCGGGCTTTCATACTCTTTCGACAAGAAAAATGATGAGGCCATCAAGGCTTTGGCCTCGAGTGTTGCCATGAATGGTCCGGCGCAAGCCAAATCTTATTTGGAGCAATTGTACAAGGCGAAGAACAATGGCTCCCTGGATGGTTTGGACAAAGTGATCGCTGAGGCGGCCTCCGGATTGAAACAGACCCCGTGACGCTGACCTTGCCGCTTCCCCATGACCTGTCTCGGGCGAACGGTTATGCCAGACCCAGCAGAGCAGCTTGCAAGGGCTAGTCGTGTAGGAATGTACTAGCCCTTTTTTTATGGTGGGGCAGGGAAGAATGTTTGAAGAGCTTGAATTAAAGATTGTGTATCGGTTTCACCGGCCAGAGCTGCTGGAACGCGCGATGACGCACAGTTCCTGCGCGAATGAACAGGGGCTTTCAGCCGACAATGAACAACTAGAGTTTCTTGGAGACTCGGTGTTGGGTCTCATCATCAGCGATCGCCTGGTCAAGCATTACCCTGAGCTCAATGAGGGGAAACTTTCGAAGTTAAAGTCCTTCCTTGTCAGCGCGAAGAATCTGTATCAGGTGGCGGAACGTCTGGATTTGGGGAAATATCTCCGGCTCGGGCGGGGGGAGGAGAAGACCGGCGGGCGTGTCAAACACGCCTTACTCGTGGATGGTCTGGAGGCCTTGATTGCAGCCATCTATCTCGACGGCGGGATTCAATCGGCCGAGCGATTTGTGGACGAGTTCATCTTTTCCTGCGTCCACGAGATCGACCTTCAAATGCTCGACATGACCGATCCCAAGTCGGCGCTCCAGGAAAAGCTTCAGGCACTCAAGCGCATGCCCGCCGAGTACACCGTGGTCCGTGAGACAGGGCCGGATCACTGCAAGGTCTTCACGGTGGAAGTCCGAGTAGGAGAAGATTTTCGCGGCGTTGCGGAAGGCATGAGCAAGAAGATGGCGGAACAGGAAGCCGCGCGACAAGCGCTGCGATACTTTTCGAGTACCTCCGATTAGATCCGGGGGTTCCTGGTTCTCTCTCCTGAAACATCACGGCTCTCATCCTTTTCATGGCGCAAACCTCCTTAAAGAAGGTGCTCAAGAAAACCCTGCGGCTTAGTCTGGTCATTCTCGTCGTCCTGTTGGTCTTGTCGTTCCTTGCCGATATCACTCCCATTCAAAATTTCCTCACCAAGCGTTTTTCCCGTCGCATCGAGTCCGCTTTGACCCATGCCCTGGGCCGTTCAGTCAGAGGCATCAATTTGAATTTTACGGTTATTTCGGGGCTTGGCTTCAATCTGGACAATGTCTATATCGAGGAGGCCCCCGGGTTTGGCGGAGAGCCCTTCTTGTACGCGGACCGTGTGCACTTTGTCTTGAGCTGGCGTTCACTCCTCATGGGACGTTTCGAGCTCTCTCGAATCACTCTCCGGCAAGCGAGCCTGAACTTGGTTCGCAACGCGGAAGGGCGATGGAACTTCGAAACGTGGTTCTTCGATTCCGGCCCCGGTAAAGCAGCATCCGGGGGGGCTGGCTCCGGGACGCCGAGTCGACCTCCGTTGAACGAAACCTATCGTCCGCTGCCGCTGAGGATTTATCTCGATGGCGATCGCATGAACTTCAAGGATCTCAGCGGCTCTTACGAGAAGAAGGTCTTCATCTTGACTGAGGTCAGCGGGAAGATAGAACCGGCTTGGTTCAGCAATGGGATAGATTTTGACTTGAGAATGAAGCCTTCAAGGACAGATGTGCCGATGGAAAATTCGGGATCGCTTCGCTTGAGCGGCTCTTTGGGCCCCTTTCACAAGCCCTCCTTCTGGGGTGCCGCCATTCAAGGACAGGCACGGCTGGAAAAATTCCCGTGCTCCGACGTCATTTCCTTATTGGCAGGAAAAAGCACCTATCTCCACGGATTGTTCGATGGACGTGCCAGTTTCAACGGCTCCCTCGACGGGCCCATCCACCTGAGCGGTTCGCTCGATTTGGTGGACCTGCATTCCTGGGCGGCCCTTCCCCGCGAACAGTTTCATTCGGCGTCCTTCCAATTCCCCAACGCTGATCTGCGGATCGGGGGCCCTTTCACCCTCTCGGGAGCGGTACTGAATATAGGCACCAGCCAGTTTAAGGTCAACGGAGGGTTTGATCGTTTCTCGAAGCCCCAGCTTCATTTCATGGCAGCCTCGGAAAAAATGGTGCTGAATGATGTCCTTGATGTGATACGGGGCTTCACCAACCGCATTCCGACGGACACGCTTCTGAAGGGTGAGGTGAAAGTGGATTATCAATTGACCGGACCCTGGAATTCTCCGGTGATGTCTGCCCAGTTATCGAGTTTAGGGGGACAAATCGAAAGCAGGTTTCTCACTCAACCGGCAACGTTCGGCCCGCTCGAGGTCTCGCTGGAAGACCGGGTCCTGACCTGGGATTCCATTGAATTCCGAGACACGGAGCAGCCTCTTTTCCAACTGAGTGGATCGCTCGCGAATTTATTGGCCTCCCCGCAGTGGACTTTGGATGCGGGAGGGCATGAGGTCAGACTGGAGAGGATGGAAGAGATCGGCCGAAGTTTTGGGGTCTGGCCGTTGATTCCCAGAACTGAGGGGATGGCTGATTTCTCTCTCCATTGGGGACCTGGGAGAAAGCTGACAGATCGGTCCTCCATTTCCGGGACTTTCTCCGCTCGAAACTTGACGGTGGGGTGGGGAGGCGCAAGTGATATCCACATCGGGACAGTGAGATTCGAGGGGAAGAACGACATCTCTCAGTTAGCCTTCACCCGGTTGGCGTGGGGCCGGTCCCTCGGGTCGGGCAATCTCCAATTCCCTGGATTGGAATACCGGCAGGCTCAGGTCCATCTGAATGCAAATATTCTCGATGTCGGGGAATTGACGCAACTGGGTCTCGAGGCAAGGACCCGGTGGTTGGGACCCTCTTCGGAAAGGGAATCTGCTGGCGATCAGCCAGCGTCCCGCCGGGCTGATTTGAATTGGACCGGGACACTGAACTCCGCCGTGCTTTCTTACAACCGGCTGCGCGTTACGAACCTTCATTCCGATGTCGAGTTGCAACGACACTCCCTTCTATTGGATAAGTTTTCGCTGGAGGCTTTTGGCGGGAGAAGTCAGGGACACCTTCATCTGGACTGGCCAGCTGGCCAGCCCGTGTTGCGCGTGGAGGGAACTGCGGAAAACATGAACCTGGACACTCTGACCAATCTGCTGACACCGCTGGATTCCGTCGTGGAAGGGAACGTTTCCGGGGAATATGCGTTTTCGGGAGAAAAATTAAAGGGACAGTCTTGGGGAAAAACCCTTTCTGCTCACGTCCGCACAACCATCCGCGATCTCCGCAACGTCGGACTGAGGATCTCTCCGGCGGCAGGACAGCTGCGCTCCCGCCTTAATATTTCACCGTCGGCGTTCACCCGGGATGCCCCCTTTACGCTCGTTCTCGACCTGGATTACACCCCCGAGAATATTAAAGTGGATCATGCGCATTTACTCCGGGGCGAGTTCAAGAGTACTTTTTCAGGGACGTGCTCCAAGAATCTGGAACTGGAGCTTTCCGGGACAGCAGAGAAGGCCGTCCCCCCGAGAGGCCGCGCAACGACTTCAATCCCATTCAACGTTCAGGGGCCGCTCGATCGTGCGCAAATCACTTTCGTTGTACAACTTCCTCCTCAATGAACCGTCCGCGTCGTCTCGACCAGTAAATCACAAAGAAATCCGCAGGACGAAACTTGGAGGTATCGAAACCCTCCCTGATCTTCTTTGATCTCTGAAGCTGAAATCAATTGCCTCCGCGGGGGCTGAGGGGGCGCTGGTCCGGTTCCACGGACACCTCCCTCTGCCGGGCTGAGAGATAGTGAGAGATAGGGGGCGTGAGGGTCGAGTGGCGGGGGAAGGTCGGGCGGGAGCCTATCCGATTGTTTTTGGAGTGACTGGATTGCAGAAACTAAATCATCCTTGTTCGGGGCAAAGTAAACAACGTTCCTTTGCGTCGCATATGCGGGAATCCCGTCGAGTACGTGACTGAGGGGGGCAGGCACCTTGGAACCCAAGTCTGAGAAAAAAACAGTGGTCGATCCCACTTGCTGGGTCTTGGGTGACCGATCTTCAGCGACAATTTTGGAAAGCGCCTTCTCAAGTTGAGCGGGGTTCGAAGTCTTAAGCGCGAGCAGCCAGCCCTTGCTGCTCTCCTTCTCGGACCCTCTCGACCTAGGGTCCGAGTCTTGGGGTGATCTTTCCAGTTCGAGGAGGGCAACCCCGCCCGAAAGGTTGACGAGCAGGTCGCGTTGAATTCGAAATCCGAGTGCTCCCTCAAACATCGCAATCACCAAATCCCGATTTTGCGGGGCCTCTTGATTTGTAAGAATACCGATCGCGTTCGCGAGCTGGCCCCACATTTCCTGTGACTGCGTGACCGAGATATAACGGGCGGACACCGTATTTGAAGGCATTGAGTTCAACGGAATCGATTCCAAGCCAGTCCCACTTTGATGAACGAAGATCGAGAGGAGGGAGGGAGAGGAGACCGTTGAGGCAGCCCACTGAAAATGCCACAAATCCCGAACTTCCGACCCCCGAACCTCCGCGTGGTAATGAATTGCCTGGACTTGGTCGAGACCCAGGGCCGCTAGAAACCTTGCGGTTCGAGCGGGGTCTTCAAAGGGGGTGTAATTGCGAACGAGGAAATCACGCACGAGGTTGAGAACTGATGATCCGATGAAGAAACCCTGGAGCACCGGGCGGTCCGGGTTTTTTGGTGAAGCCATCTTCCAGGACGAACTCTCCGCGATAGAGGGTGATCGACCTTCCATCGTGGCCAATACGCCTGAGAGGGCCTCCCGCTGGTTGCTGAAAAGAACGGAATCGCCGTGAACGGTCACATAAATCTTTTGATCGGGTTGTGACCGGGTGAGCACTACCACATCCTGACCCCGCAGCGTTTCCGTCGAGATGAATGAATCCGGGAGCGCCAGTTTTTCGACAACAGTTCGTGGAGCGAGGTTGAGATTCTTCACTCCGTAGGCACGGATCCGCACCAACAGGACTCCATTCACCTTGATGGTCTGACCGGCTTCCGCGGAGGCCGAGGTAAGGATCACCCCGATTTGTGTCCTCGACAACTTCCCCGGTGATATCTCAAGGCGGGTTAATAAGGCGTTGATCCATTGTCGCGCCGCGGTCGTTTGAGCCTCGTTCCCGGCATCGGCCAGGAAACGTGGATCCCGGATCAGATGGACTGCCTCCTCCAGGCTCGGGACTTCCAAATAGCCAATACAATCCGCAGGAACGTAGGCATTGAACGGGGTCGGCCGCAGGTAGAGAACGGCAGCGACGGCGAGAACCAGGATTCCGGCCACCAGAATAAGGAGTTTTCTCTCTCCGGGAGAATGGAATACTTTTAGCATGATGCTCGCTCAGGGCGTTTCAGTCGGTATCTCTGGCGGGCACGGATTAATT
>JBAVHJ010000657.1:0-7583 GCA_049685715.1 Terriglobia bacterium
CCCGCTCAAAATGCCTGAAAGGTGGGGACTGGATGGGGGTTCGTCAGGAAGTCCATGGATGGAATCACGAAGGAAGGGATTTGTCATGAAGTCAGTTCCAGTCGGCATTTCCAAAAGGGAAGAGCGAACTTTCTCCGGCTTTGCCCGCGTTAATCTGTTTTTGGAAAGAGGCCCATGGGATTCTGAGGTCTCCGCACGGTCATCACGGGACAGCGCGACTGGGCCGCGACAATGTATGCCGTGGGCGACGGAATATGTGGGGCCGCCCAGTCCAATCCGCTCATACGCCGAATTCCAAGAACAATCAAGCCCGAATGCTGACGGTCCGCGAAGGTCAGGATTCCCTCTGCTGCCGTGCCGAACTCCAGTACCGCAACCGTTTCACACCCCTGTTTCGATTCTTCGGGAATAAGGTGGTGAAGCTGCGTCTCATAGCTCGCCTTAATCCGGTTGCGCTCGCTCGAAGAGTGAATGTCGGGATGCACGAGGTGGAGGAGTGTGAGCTGGGCTTGGTGTTCTTGAGCGAGGGAGAGCGCCAGGGGAAGTGCCGCCAGAGAGGGGGGAGTGAGATCAGTGGGGAACAGGATGCGGCGCAACTTCATGGCACACCAGGCCTGAGCGTATGCCCTGGGACCCACGGTCAATACCGGACATACCGCACGCCGGAACAGGGCCTCGGCTCCCGAGCCGAGCACGAATTTCTGAAACCCCCGTCGACCGTGGGTCCCGAGTACCAGCAAATCGATCCCTAAGCGTCTCACCAGGTCAGTGATGACGTCGCCGACATTTCCTTCCTCCATGAGGAATTCGTGTCGAACCCCCTGCAAACGATCCGAACCCAGAAGTTCTGACCTTTGTGCTTCGACAACGCCACCCGTGTGTTCGAGGGAAGCGGGGCTCGCCCCGGGTGAGCCTGCTTGATCTGACTCAGAAGCAATGACGTGGACCACAAAAATCTTGGAGCCATAGTGACGGGCGAGCGCCTCGGCGCAGGCCAGGGGGGCCGAGGAAGCAGGCGAGAAATCCGTCGCCAGGAGAATGTTCTCGAGCCTAATCCGAGTTGTACATTCTAATGTTTTCATTTGTGCCCCCCCTCGCAAAGCAAGAGACCGGGTCGTCCTCCATGAATTGACGGAACGTCCTCAACTCCGTTCTCCCGGGAGCCCGATCCGTCAACCATTCGAGGCCTTACTCCGGGACAGTGAGCACCGGGCAAGGTGACTCGGAGGTGACCTTGTAAGCCGTAGAACCCAGCGCCAACTTAAAGGTCCGGGAGAACGCCCCTTCGCCCCGCACCCCCAGGATGAGCAGATCGGCCGAGCGCTCGGTGGCGATCTTGAGGATGTGCTCCACCGCAGGTCCCGATTCGGTAATCACTTCCGGTATCGAAAGAAGATCAGCTTCGGGGGGAACAAGGAGGTGCAGTCTCCTTCGAGTCAGCTCCACGGTCAATTTCAAAGACTCGCCCGCCATCTTTTCCACGACATTCAGCAGCATGAGGTGGGCCTGATACTCCCGGGCCAGAGCCAGGGCAAATCGTACGGCCTGCCCGGACGCCGGTGAAAAATCGGTGGCAAGAAGAATCCGCTCGATCCGGACCGTTCCTCCCTCCGGAATGAAGGGGCCCACCGCAAGGACCGGACAAGGCATCTCCCGGATGATTCGCCGGGTCACGGAACTCAGGGCCCATTCCTGTATCCCGGAACGCCCTGCACTGCCGACCGTAATGAGATCAATCTCGCTTTCCTCGACGAATCCCGCCAGCACATCACAGATATTTCCGTGACCATAAAGAATACGGGAGGGGATCCCCCGATTCCGCACCGGCTGGAGGAGGGCTTGCATCCTTTGTTCCGAGGCTTCCCGGGCCTCTTCAAAAAAAGCATCCAGGGTCTCCGGACGGGCGAACGTAAAGTCCTCCGTTCGGATGACATGAGCAACATGAATCATCGAGCCGAAGCGGACCGCGAGATCGACGGCATAGGGCAAAGCCCGAAGGGAAATGGGGGAGAAGTCAGTGGCCAGGAGTAGGTTTTTCAGCGAAATCAGATTTTTCACGGTCAGCGCGCTCATCACTCACCTCTTCACTTCAATCGATTTCGCGTCCGTGCATTCTCTCTTTAAGCATTGTTGAATTCGTTCCAGGATTTCACTGTGGCTCCGTTTGCTCACAAGATCTGCCGCGCCCAGGGCGCGGACCTGCTCGCGCTCCCTTGGATGCGGTGACGTGGGCTGCATGACGATGATGGGACAACCCGGTTGCAAGACCCGTACTTGTTTGATCCTCTCCAAACAATCCGCGTCGGGGAGATAATCATCCAACAGCACCAGATCAAACGCTTGCGCTTGCAGAAGCTGAATTCCCTCTCTGGACCCTATGGCCGTGTTGAGGTGATAACCACGTTCCGTCAAGAACAAATCCAGATCCATGAGTACCTCCTCATCATTATCAATGGCGAGAATTCTCTTACCCTGAGTACTCATAGCCGGGTTCCTTTCCTTGGACGGCCCACCGGGCTCGTCGCACGGGCTCCAATGCCTTCTCATTCGCGCTCCACTGGATCAAGGAACGCCAAGGAGCGGCTCAGGAGTACCCTCCAGGAATCCAACGTCTCTTAGGGAGTTCTGAGGGACTCGCGTCCTCTTCTTAACTCGATCGCCCGCTCCAACCTTCGACTGAAGGACCGGCCCAGCCGCTCCGCCGCCCGGTCAATGGCCGTGTATAAATCGGCATCGACATCCTCCACCCGCACGGTTCCGAAGGGGACCAATTCGGCACTGATGCGGCAGGCCTTATCGATCCCGCCCCGGGGACCATTGAGGTCGGCGATCCGGACCGTAATAAGTCCGAGACGGCTCCCAAACCGGCTCAATGAGAAATGGAGGCGGCGCTCAATGTAGCTTTTCAATGCATCCTCAAGATCAAGATTTTCTGTTCGGATCCTTAGATTCATATCATCTCCCGTCTTCCAAGGCTGCAGTCCCTCAATTATAGAAACATCGGAGACTTTTAAAAAATAGAAAATATGATAGTGACAATTAGGTTTTGTCTAAGTATATTCAGACGCATGGAATGGCTCAATTACCACCACCTCCTGTATTTCTGGACGATTGTGCGAACGGGATCAATCACACGGGCGGGTGAGGAGCTGCGATTGGCGCCTCCTACCATCAGTGCGCAGATGCGGAGCCTGGAGACGAGTTTGGGTGAAGCGTTGCTCCAACGGTCCGGACGTAATGTCGTCCCGACGGAGATGGGGCGAATCGTCTTCCGCTATGCCGATGAGATCTTTTCCCTGGGCCGGGAGCTTATTGACACCATGAAAGATCGCCCGACTGGGCGCCCCCTGCGGGTGGATATTGGCATTGCCGATGTCTTGCCCAAGCTGGTGGTGCACCAACTGATCGAGCCCGCCCTGCGCCTCCCCGAGGCCATCCAGATCGTCTGCCGGGAAGCGAGCCCGCAGCAATTGGTCGCGCGACTGGCCACCAACGAGCTCGACGTCGTGTTGTCAGACGGCCCCATGGATCCCGGTTTGAAGATCCGGGCCTATAATCACCTCCTCGGCGAATGTGGGATCAGTTTCATCGCCACCCCCGACTGGGTGCAGAAGCGGGGACGGAGATTTCCAAAATCACTTCACGGAGCCCCTGTTCTGCTTCCGGCGGACAATAGCGCCCTGCGGCAAAAGCTGGATCAATGGTTTGAATCGGAAGGGATTCGCCCGCGAGTCGTCGGCGAGTTTGAAGATTATGCGTTGCTGTGGGTGTTCGGAGAAAGAGGCACAGGGATTTTTCCGGCCCCTTCAATTCTCGAAAAGCAGTGGCGGTCCAATTCCAGGCTTCAGCGAATCGGTCGGACAAACTCAGTCCGGACGCAATTCTACGCGATCTCTGTGGAGCGGAAGATCCAACATCCGGCGGTCGTCGCGATCTGTGAGACAGCGCGCCAGGAGCTGTTTCGTTGAGGGAGCGGGACCGGAGGAGACTCTTTCATCGAAAGCCCTTGCCTTCCCCGGTGCGTTTGACTCGACCCCAACGCTATGCTAACGTAAAATTTCTGCGGCCGTTCTGAGAACGTTCAAAATCTTCCGGCCCCAGGGGTGGACGGCAATGGCATGAGCGATCTGATTCGACTTCCGACCATCTCCATTCGCGGCATAAAGATCGTGGGCCGAATTGTCTTTGGGTTTCTATTGCTCGCCTCCATCGGCATCGGAGCGCTCCTGGGTCTCTTGTTTGTGTATATGAGCGATTTGCCTCAGGTCGGCGAGCTGGAGAACTACCGCCCGGATGTCATCTCCGAAGTGTACGCCGACGACGGGCAGATCATCGGCTCGTTTGCCATTGAACGTCGGGTCATTGTCGATTACCGGCGCATCCCCCAGGTGTTGCATGACGCCATCATCTCCGTTGAGGACCAGAATTTTGAAAAACATATCGGGGTGGATTTCCGTCGGATCATCAGCGCGGCCTGGACGGACCTGATCACCTGGAAGAAAAAGGAAGGGGCCTCGACGCTGACCCAGCAGCTCAGCCGAAACCTATTTCTGACCCCGGACAAGAGCTTCAAGAGAAAATTCCAGGAAATCTTGCTTTCGATTCAAATCGAGCGCCGGTATACGAAGCAGCAGATCATGACGCTGTACGTCAACCAAGTGTACATCGGAAATGGTCTGTACGGTTTTGCCGCCGGGGCGGACTACTTTTTCAACAAGCCGATTGAGAAATTGACCCTCCAAGAAGCTGCATTACTGGCGGGACTGCCACAGCGGCCGTCGGCAACCTCGCCGATCGGCAATCCGAAGGCCTGCCTCGCCCGCCGCAACCATGTCCTGGATCGGATGGTGGCCGAAAACAAGATTTCGCGTGATCAGGCCGAAGAGGCCAAGGGGCAGCCGGTGGTGCTTCAGTTGCGCCAGCCTTACAACGCCCTGGGCCCATACTTTATCGAGGACATCCGCCAGGCTCTCGAAAGCAAGTATGGCGCAGAAGCAGTCCATGAAAAGGGGTTGAAGGTTTATACCACGCTCAACGTGGCCATGCAGCGTGATGCTGAAGAGGCGCTTCGCCAAGGCTTACGGGACTACGACAAACGACACGGATGGCGCGGCGCCCTGGTGAACATCATCGACGGCCATCTGGGGAGCCTGGATACCTATCAGCCCGAAGATTGGAAGAAACCGATCGTCGCCGGAGCAATCCTCTCGGGCGTGGTCGTGGACACCAATGCCCGGCAGGCACTGGTCAAGATGGGAGCCTACACGGCCCGCCTCGCGCCCGCCGACTTTGCCTGGACACATGTGGCCTCCCCTGCGGATATCCTTCATCGCGGGGACGTGGCGCTCTTTAAGATTGCCAGCGTCGACGAAAAGAACAAAACCGTGAAGCTTTCGCTGGAGCAGGAGCCGAGGGTCCAGGGTTCGCTGCTGGCGCTCGAACCTCAAACCGGCGAGGTCAAGGCGATGGTGGGGGGCTTCGACTTTGAAACCAGCAAGTTCAACCATGCGACCCAGGCGGCACGCCAGGTAGGTTCTTCCTTCAAGCCTTATGTATACACCACGGCGCTTCTGGAAGGGATGAAGCCGGACGACACCGTGCTGGATGCCCCTGTCAGCTTCCCCTCGGGAGGCGGGCTGTACTCGCCCCATAACTATGACGGGAAGTTTCAGGGCGTGATTACCATCCGCAAGGCCCTGGCAGAATCGCGCAACATCCCAGCCGTCCGCATCGCCGCCAGGGTGGGGATTAAAAACGTCATTGAGACCGCCAAGAAATTCGGGATCACCTCCAAAATGGAACCGTACTTGCCCACCGCCCTGGGCGCCGCTGACATCACGTTGTGGGAGCAGGTGTCGGCTTTCAGCACGTTTCCCAATGACGGGGTTCGGGTGCAACCCCACGAGATCCGTCGTGTCGTGAGCTACTCCGGTGAAGTGTTGGAAGAAGATTATCCCGAAGTCACCGAGGTGATTCCAAGTGAAGTGGCTCGAAATATGGTCACGCTGATGCGAGGCGTTGTGGAATTTGGCACCTCCACCCGTGCCAAGATCTTGAAGAGACCTCTCGCGGGTAAGACCGGTACCACGAATGATTTCACCGATGCCTGGTTTATTGGCTACACCCCTTCGCTGGTCTGCGGGGTTTGGGTGGGATACGACGAGAAAAAAACCATTGGAGATAAGGAGACCGGCGCCAAAACAGCCCTGCCGATCTTTATTCAGTTCATGCAGGCCGTTTATGAGAAGAAACCGCCCGAAGAATTCTTCCCGGAGGAAACCCCCGTTTTGAAAGCGGGTACGACCCCCCCGGCAAAGATCGAGACGACCGGAGCGGCGCAGGGCAAGGGAGGTGCTTTTGAATCGCCACAAACAAAATCTGCCGGGCCGCCTCAGGGCAAGACAAATCCGAAAAAGGTTCCTGCTCCGCCCCCACCTCCAGGCTCCAACAAAACGTCTGTTAAGAAAGGACCCGCTCTTTAACGCGCACCCATGGCTCTAAACGATGGATGGAACCCGCTTGATCCTGCGGAGGCAGAACCGCCTCGAGTCCGGGAGGGGATATGGAAGATCAAAGAGAAAGGCGCCGTTCGAATCGGTCAGGGGATCACGGGCGTGGTGGTGATGCTGGCCTTTGGCTTTGTCCTAACCCAATGTGTCTCTAACCCTCCTCAACCCATGAAAAGCCTGAGCACTCATTCGGATCTCGATTCTGCTGCAGCCTCTCGCGAGCAGATGGTCAAGAATCAACTGGAATATCGTGGCATCCGGGATGCTCGCGTCCTGACCGCAATGCGGAAAGTGCCGCGTGACAGGTTTGTTCCCCCGGAATTCCGGGACCGCGCATACGACGATGGGGCGCTGCCCATTGGGTATGAACAGACCATCTCGCAGCCCTACATTGTGGCCTATATGACGGAGGCCCTCCAACTCATCGGGAAGGAACGGGTGTTGGAGATCGGGACGGGTTCCGGATACCAGGCGGCGATTCTGGCTGAACTCGTTCCCGAGGTCTATTCGGTTGAACTGATCGCGCCGCTGGCCGACCGCGCGGAAGGGATTTTGGCAGGACTCGGATATACGAATTTCAAGATCAAGATCGGGAATGGTTATGAAGGGTGGGCGGAGCATGCGCCCTATGATGCGATCATGGTCACGGCCGCTCCCGTTGAGGTCCCCCCCACACTGGTGGCGCAACTCGGGATGAATGGCCGGATGGTTCTGCCGGTCGGAACCGGGACACAGGAGTTGATCCTCATAAGAAAGACGCCTAAAGGAATCGTGAGGCAAGATCTCCTGCCCGTCCGGTTTGTTCCAATGATTGACAAGGATCGCCGCAAATAGGATTGATCGTTTGACCCTTTGGGCTGTTGAACGTGATTTCCGTTTGTCAGTGCGAGATTTCAGACGCCCCCTCTGAGTTCCCCGGAAACAAAAATCAGGGGAGCGGGTTCCTCTATATTTGTGATTTCAGGATGAATTCCTATGAAAGAAAATACGCGCTTGAGGCACCTCATGAGCGATGATGCGGGACGTGTTCATCTTTCGGCGGGGACTCGGGTTTTCGCCCTCCTCTTCCTGATC
>JBAVHJ010000658.1:0-6837 GCA_049685715.1 Terriglobia bacterium
CCCCAGGATGTTTTGATAGCGTATACTGATGGGATTACGGAGGCCGAGAATTCCTTCGAAGAGCAGTTTGGAGAGTATCGGCTTATCCAGGTGGTGGAAAGGTCGATCGACAAGGCTCCGGTTGAGATCTTGGATGCCGTAGTGGGGGCGGTCAGGGACTGGGTCGGGTCGGGGGAGCCCCAGGATGATATGACGTTGATCGTGGCCAAGGCGATCTGAGATCTGGTGTTGTCACAATGATGTAAACTTTGGCAGTTACCCTAATTCTGGGGTTGAATCCACTGTTTGAGAGAAACCATGCCCAAAGAAGCAAATCCATCCGAAGATTACGCCCGGGAAATTGCCGAGCGCGAGAATCAGATTGATCAACTGCTTAAAATCATCCGGGAGATGGCGCTCAAAGATGCCCTGACAGGGGTCTTCAACCACGCCAATTTCCACGAACGCCTCCAAAGCGAGATCTCCCGAGCCCAGAGGTTTTCCTCCCAGGTCTCTCTTATCCTCATCGACATCGATGATTTTCGCGTATTCAACGAGCAGCATGGACATATTGTGGGAGACCAGGCACTTGTGGTTTTGGGACAAATCATCCGGACTTACTTGCGGCGCTATGATGTTCCTGCCCGTTATGGAGGAGAGGAGTTTGCCGTGATTCTCCCTGACACCTCGACCGAGGACGCACAGAAGGTGGCAGAACGAATCCGCACCAATGTGACGGAGCGGGAGATTGCGGCAGGACACACTACGACTCACTTTACTGTGAGCCTGGGAATCGCCAATTTCCCGGGTCAGGCGGACAGCGGTCTGGTACTGGTGGCCTGCGCCGAGGCGGCTTTGCAGCACGCCAAGGAACTCGGAAAGAACCGTTCTGAGATTTTCGTACCTTAATTCCCCCGAAGTCGTTTACACTAGCCTCAGCCCCGAGATGCTTAGGGCGCCTATAATCCAGGATCTCTTCATTGCCAATGCGAATTGATCTCGCCGGGGTATTCCCGCCGCTCACGACACCGTTTGACCGTTCGGGTCGGCTCAATTTCAGCGCATTTCGAAGTAATCTGAAGGCCTACACCCGCTTCCGGCTCCGGGGCTACCTCGTATTGGGCTCAAGCGGGGAAGCGGGGAGCCTGGATTTTCAGGAGAAAGTCAAGCTGATGGAGGCGGCCCGCGAAGGCACGCCTAAAGGAAAAGTGCTCCTCGTCGGTACGGGCGCCCAATCTTTGAAGGAAACGGTAAAGTTGACCGGGGTTGCTGCTTCCGTGGGCGCGGATGCGGCGCTCGTGCTCCCTCCTTTTTATTACAAGCCGGCTATGACCCACTCCGTGTTGGTAGAATTCTTTTCCACCCTGGCCCGTGCGGTGAGGATACCGCTCCTGATTTATTCGATTCCCCAGTTCACAGGCATCCAGTTGAATGTGTCGACGGTGGCCGAACTCTCGAAAAGGCAGAATATTGTCGGATTGAAGGAAAGCTCCGGCAATGTGCCCTATCTGGCAGAGATCATTGAATCGACCCCGAGAGGATTCCAGAATGTGACAGGTTCGGCTCTCACTTTTCTCCCGTCTCTCATGGCGGGAGCAGTGGGCGGTATTCTGGCCCTTGCCGATGTGGCGCCCGGGGAATGTGTGGAAATCTTTGAGGATTACAAGGCAGGACGACTCTCCCTTGCCGCTAAGAAACAGAGAGCTGTCATGGGGCTGGGGCGCGCGCTCACGGCACGCTTTGGCATTGCCGGACTCAAAGCCGGGGTGAGTGTCGCGGGCTTCCAGGGTGGTTTTCCAAGATCTCCCCTTCGGCCCCTTTCCCACCAGGATCAGAAAGTGATTTCCACCCTGTATAAGGAGATGAAGTCGAATTGGTGAACCTCAGTCAAAAAATCTCTTTTCGTTCGATTCCCAAGACCCCTCCTTTGTTTGTGGACTATCTCGAGCGGGGTTCTGCTTCGAAACGGTTCTTCCCGCATCATTTTCTTGATCCCGGTTCGTTTCAGAGGGTCTCCCGGGAATTGCCCTTTGACGATTCTCATCGAAAAGCGCTAGTTCATGCGCTGAGTCGACAGAATGAGCAATGGGGAATGAGTGAGAAAACACGCCGGAACCTGAACAGGCTCTCCGAGGCCGGGTGCTACGCGGTTGTTACGGGCCAGCAAGTCGGGCTCTTGACCGGCCCGTGTTATAACATGTACAAGGCGTTGACGATCATCCGACTCGCTCATCATTTGACCGAGCAGGGGATCCCCAGTGTTCCAGTCTTTTGGATGGAGACGACTGATCATGACCTCGAAGAGGTGGATCATGTTGTCCTCCTTGATAGGGCTTCTCAATCTCTTTGTCCCATCACAATGGTTTTTGATCCACTGAATGTCGGGCGTCCTGTGGGAGAAATCGTTTTGGGCCCGGGACTCCCCGAATTCCAAGAAACGCTGCGAAGCCAGCTTCCGGTCAATTCAGGGTTTTCCGATCAGGTCCTGGATCTGGTGCGTCAGTGCTACCGTGAGGGAAGAACGCTCGGCGGGGCTTTCGCCTCTATGATGGAGCGATTGCTTGGTGAGTATGGACTCATCCTGATGGATCCCCTGGACCCGGCACTCTCGGCCCTTTCCCGGCCGGTGTTCAAATGGGCATTAACACAAAGCAAAGCATTACACGCTCGAATGGCCCAGGCGAATGACGAAATTACCCGGGCAGGATTCGAGCCTCAAATCAAGCTCGATCCTCAATCAACATTTGTTTTCTATGCTGATGAGGGAAAACGCCGGCTTCTCTTGCAGGAGGGCAACCAGGTCTGGCCGAAAGGCAGCGATCGACGGATGTCCCTTGAAGAGGCTCATGCGCTCGCGGACGGGCAACCGGAAGAATTCAGCGCATCGGTGGCCCTTCGCCCCCTGCTCCAAGACCACCTTCTCCCCACCGTCGCTTATGTCGGTGGGCCTTCGGAGACTTCCTATTGGGCTCAACTGGACGGATTCTATCAGCTGTGGGGGCGGCCAATGCCAGTCGTGGTACCTCGCGCCAGCTTCACGGTGTCCACGGAGAAAGCTCAGCGGATCCTGGTCAAGTACGGGTTGGAGTTTTCCTCTGTTTTTGGAGGGGTTGAAAAGTTGACGGCTGAAGTTTTTGAGCGATCGGTAACCGCCATGGCTTCGGCAGAGTTTGATCACCTGATGGCAGGGGTCAATGAGGGTCTCTCCCGGCTTCGGCCAGCGCTCGAAGGGACTGATACAACACTCGCTGGCGCGATTGAAACGGCTCGTCAAAAGATAGAATATCAGGTCAGCCATCTGAAGGGGAAGTATCTACGGGCGGAGGAGAGGCGCAACGAAATGATTGTCCAGCAAATTGTCGCGCTGGAAAATCTGTTGTGGCCCCGGAAAAATTTGCAGGAGCGGGAGCTGAATGTTTGTTATTTCCTTGCCCGGTACGGACGAGGCTTTCTTAAAACCATTTTTGAGGCCACTGAGCCCATGCCAAGCTCCCACGTGCTGGTTACCCTTGAATCGGAGGGGGGCGGCGAGAGTAGTCGGGACTGAGAGAGGGTTTTCTAATCCTGTTCCCAGGGAGGGCGGCCGCACACCTGGCGGCCCTACTTGAAAGCGGTGTTTCGACGGCGCCCGTTTTTGCCGAATTCCAGGAAATATTGGGAGGGAAGCATTTCGTGGCGGCGTAACAGCCGGAGCCCCGTTTGTTCCGCCATCTTGACGACACGGTCTTCGGACATCCGATTGTCCCGGGGAGGTCCGGGAGGCCCGTTCTTCGTAGAATTCCAGTCGATGAGGGCCAGGCGACCGCGATCCTTCAAGGCCGTCATCACATTGGCCAGCATGGTCTCCTTCTCCTCGACCACACTGAAGGTGTTCAGGAGGAAGGCAAGATCCAACGATTGGGGGGGGAGTTTCAAATCCGATTCGGTGCACAAGACAGGTTTAATGTTCTTGATGGGATAAAATCCAATCTTGTTGTTGAGAAGTCGGATCGCCTCCTCGCTGATGTCGACCGCATAGACTTGACCCTGGGGGCCAACCGCTTGCGAGAGCCACCCGGTGAAATAGCCGGCGCCCGCCCCGATGTCAGCCACGGTGTCTCCGGGCTTGAGATCCAGAGCCTCGATGATCTCTACTGGCTTTTGCCACTCATCGCGGGGTGTGTGCTCGGGGAAGATTTGGCCGGCTCGCGGAGGAGCCCCGCTCTGTCCAGCGGTAATCAGACCGAAGGAGACGCCAAGGGCCCCCAAGAAAACCGCCAGCGCCCCCACTCTGGAGAGAATGGAATTGTGTTGATTCTCAAGCCTTCGATCACTCATCATCATAGACGCTCCTCAGGGGACTTTTTCGTGCGGTTGGCTCCTGCAGCCCGAACACGCGCCTTCCTAACAGAGGACGAACGAAAGCGTTCCTGCGCCACTCGGATTGGGATGATATTTAACCCAAGTTGCAATTTTTTACAAACGAAATCACGTGCGGATCGTAATATGAAAGCCGGTAAACATGACACTGCATCTTGATCTTCTCGCCTACGGGGCTCATCCTGACGATGTGGAACTGATGGCTGGCGGCACACTGTTAAAGATGGCCCAACTGGGGCACAAAACAGGGATTGTCGATATGACCCGCGGGGAACGAGGAACACGCGGTTCCCCCGAAGTCCGCGCTCGGGAGGCCCAGGCCTCCGCACGAATCCTCAAGCTGGCGGTACGCGAAAACCTCTCCATGGAGGACGCTCATTTGACGGCGGAGAAGAATTCCCGCCTGAAGGTTATCGAGTCCCTCCGGCGATGGCGCCCTCAAGTTGTGATGACGCACTATTGGGAGGATCCCCATCCGGATCACCGGGCGACCAGCGAGATTGTGACCGACGCCTGTTTCCTGGCTGGACTCATGAAAATCGACACGGGCCAACAACGATTCCGGCCCCGCAAGATTCTCTACTTCATGCTGCCTTCGCATGTGATGCCGACCCTGGTGGTGGACGTGACGGCCCAGTTTGAGGCGAGAATGCGCGCCTGCCGGGCCTATCGGTCTCAGCTGTACAATCCCCGGTCGGATGAACCCGAAACACGCCTTTCGACGCCTGAATTCCTGGATCGAATTGAAGCGGATCACCGCTATTACGGAAACCTGGTCCGAACGAAATTTGGAGAGGCTTTTTTTTCAAAGGAAGTTCTTCGCGTCGATAATCCCGTCGCTTTCTTCGGAAGCGAAGTGAAAAGGAAGGACAAACGAGGATGAAGATTGGGATCACGTGTTATCCGACCTATGGCGGGAGCGGCGTCGTGGCAACAGAATTGGGAAAGGAACTGGCCTACCGGGGCCATGAAGTTCACTTTGTCAGTTATGCTCTGCCGTTTCGCCTGAATCTCTCCAGCCCCCGGATCTTCTTTCATGAAGTGGAAGTGTCCGCCTACCCTTTGTTCGAATACCGGCCCTATACCCTGGCCCTGGCGAGCCAGATGCTCCAGGTGGCTTTGGATGAAAACCTTGATGTGTTGCACGTTCATTATGCCATCCCTCATAGCGTCAGCGCGTACCTTGCCAAGCAAATGATCGCTCCTCGAAAGTTGCCTGTCATTACGACACTTCACGGGACCGATATTTCCCTGGTGGGGGTTGACCGTTCCTATCTGGCCATTACCCGCTTTTCCATAGAACAGAGTGATGGAGTCACCTCCATTTCGGAACACTTGCGGGATCGGACCTATCAGGAATTCGGAGTGCGGCGCCCGATCGAGATGATTCCCAACTTTGTGAACTGCTCCGAATTCACAAAGAAATGTGTTTGTGAATTGCGAAGACGGTTTGCTCCGGATGAGGAGAAGATCCTTATTCACATCTCCAATTTTCGACCGGTCAAGCGAATCACCGACGTGGTCGAAATTTTCGATCGCGTTCAGAAGGAGATTCCCTCCCATCTCCTCATGGTGGGGGATGGGCCCGAGCGGGCCGAAGCAGAATATCTGGCGGGAGTGAAGAAACTGCGCCACCGGGTGCACTTTGTCGGGAAGCAGGAGGCCATCAATGAATACATGGGGATTGCCGATTTGCTGTTATTGCCGAGTGACAACGAGAGCTTCGGACTGGTCGCCCTCGAGGCGATGGCCTGTGAAGTTCCCGTGATCGCTTCCAAGGTGGGTGGGTTGCTCGAGGTGGTCCGAGATGGGGTTGATGGCTTTCTGATCCCACCTCGGGAGGTCGAACTCATGTCCCGGCAGGCGATAGAAATTCTCTCAGACTCAGCCCTGGCAGAACGCCTCGGTAAACAAGGCCGGGAGCGCGCCGAAGGAAATTTCTGCACGACCCGGGTGATCCCGCAGTATCTAGCCTTCTATGAGCAGGTGATTCAAGGCGTAAAGTAGGGCCGGGGAGGACGACCCATTCGATTAAGCCTGGATTCCGAATCTGGCTCGGCAGGGACCTTGATGTTGCGTGTGTTGAGAGACTCCAATCGCTTCCAAGGAAAATCTGGCTTAGAGTTTTTTTGAAGGATTGTCCCTTCCCTCCGTATTCCATTTTAGAAATTCCTTGAAATCCCGGATTCCCCGGCGGTTGCGGGATAGGGCGACGGGAAATGTCTTCTCTTCCTGCTGCGTTGATAAAGCTGGATTCGGGTTCATTTGAGTTCCTATCATGCCCTTTCTGGTGGATGGTTACAACCTGGCAAGAAAATCCGGGCAATTTGCCCCGCAGTCCCCGCGTGAGATCGATCAGGTCGTACGCTTTCTCAACCGGTTTGCCCGGCTAAAGAGGACAAAGATCACTGTAGTGTTCGATGGGTTTCCTCGGGACCGCTCCCATTCCCTCTCATCCACTTTCGACGCCGTCAAGATTATCTTTGCCGGCGCCGGCTC
>JBAVHJ010000659.1:0-4364 GCA_049685715.1 Terriglobia bacterium
GGGGACCCCCAACGTGTACAACATTCTGGCGGCCCTGGCCTCCTCGATAGCGATGGATATTGACATGGACACAATACATCAAGGAATTCGGAATCTCCGCTCCGTCCCGGGACGGTTCGAAAGGGTCGATTGTGGCCAACCGTTCGCGGTGATTGTTGACTATGCGCACACCGATGACGCACTGAAGAATGCCATCACGACGGCGCGAGGGCTGACCAAGGGCCGCGTCATCACGGTCTTCGGCTGCGGCGGGGATCGTGACCGCACCAAGCGACCCCTCATGGGTGAAGTAGCCGGCCGGCTCAGTGATTTCACGATCCTGACCTCCGACAACCCGCGGAGTGAGGATCCCCTGCTCATCATTGCCGATGCCGTGGTGGGACTGCAACGGGCGACCGACCGGTACGCCGTCGAACCTGACCGGGGCAACGCCATTCGACGCGCCTTGGAAGAGGCGCGTGATGGCGACATTGTGCTCCTGGCCGGCAAGGGGCACGAAACCTATCAGGTCCTCGCGGATCGCACCTTTCATTTTGACGACCGGGAAGTGGCGCGCGAAATCCTCTCCGGACTGGGCTACTCATCGACGGTATGCACCTAACCTTACGCGAAATCTCGGAGGCTTTAGCTGTGGTGGGCGAATCTGTCGTGGGAGAGCTTCCCGAAATGAACACCGTCGCATCCGGGTATTCCATCGACAGCCGCACATTGAACCCCGGGGATCTCTTCTTCGCGATCCGGGGCCCACGATCGGACGGCCATGAATTCGTTTTATCCGCCTTCGAAAAAGGGGCCTGTGGCGCGGTGGTGGGGGCGGATTGGGCAGGGCGCCAGAACTTCCGATTAAGTCCGTCCGGGAAAGCTCCTCAACGGAACTGGATCGCTGTTCCCGACACGACGGCCGCTCTCCAGAACCTCGCGGCACGAGCCCGCCAATGGTGGGGTGGGGTAGTGGTGGCCATCACTGGCAGCGCCGGGAAAACAACCACGAAGGAAATCTGCGCCACCCTGCTCAGTTCCACCCGCAGGGTGTATAAGTCAGAAGGGAACCTCAATAACCTTTACGGAGTGCCCTTGACGCTGCTCCGCGTGGATGCGAGTGCGGACGTGGCGGTCATTGAACTGGCCATGTCGGCCCGGGAGGAGATTCGCAGCCTTACACGAATCGCCGTTCCGGATGTCGGAGTCCTCACCAACGTCAATCCCGTGCATCTCCAGTTTTTTTCCTCCCTCGACGAAATCGCCCTGGCCAAGCGCGAACTGGCCGAAGAGCTGGACGCCGGGGCAACGATGATTTTGAATGCCGATGATCTCCGCGTCGCCCGTTTTTCGTCTCACACGAAAGCCCGGGTCATCACGTATGGGCGAAGTCAGGGGGCGGACGTGCGCCTCGAAAACGTCCGGACGAAAGATTTGGATGGGTCTGAATTTGAAGTGGTGATTGGCTCGGGACACCGCGTGTCTTTTCGATTGCCGCTGATCGGTAAGCATAATGTCTGGAACGCGGGAGCGGCGATAGCTGTTGCCCTCCAGTTAGGGGTCCCGCTGGAGGAGGCGGCACGCCGTCTCGAACGGGTCCGTCCGGCGAGAATGCGCGGGGAGGTCTTAAGATTTGCAGAGGGATTCACGGTGATTGACGATACCTACAATTCAAACCCTCGTGCCTTGACCGAAGTGATTTCGGCGGTGGCCGGCACGGGAGGATTTAAACGGAAGATCGTGGCCGCGGGTGAAATGCTGGAGCTGGGAACGGAGTCCCGCGCGTTGCATGAGGATTGTGGAAGGTCGGTGGCCGAGGCGGGTATGGATGTCTTGATTGCGGTACAGGGGGATGCGGAGGCGATAGCTTCCGGCGCTTTGGCGGCAGGAATGGAGCCTGAAAAGGTTTTTTTCTATTCCACGCCTGCGGAAGCCGGAGAGAAACTGTGCCAGATCATGGCGCCAGGAGATTTGGTCTTATTGAAAGGGTCGCGAGGCGTTAAAATGGAGTTGGCGTTGGACCGCCTGCGCCAGAAATTTTCAGCGAAAGCACACTGATGCTCTTTTGGCTTTTTACTTCACTGCAGCACGAGTTCACGCCGCTCCGCGTCTTCCGGTATATTACCTTCCGGACCGCCTATGCCTCGCTGACCGCGTTGTTGTTGAGTCTGCTGTTGGGTCCCTGGTTGATCCGCCGCCTGCAGGAATTTCAAATCGGTCAGCAGATCCGCGACGACGGCCCCCAATCCCATCTGGGGAAGGCGGGCACGCCCACAATGGGCGGAGTCCTGATTGTGGTCTCCATCCTCTTGCCCACCTTGTTGTGGGCGGACTTGAAAAGCCGCTACGTCTGGATGGCCATGCTGGCCACGCTCGCGTTCGCGGTCATCGGTTTCCTCGACGATTTGGCCAAGGTGTCCCGGAAGAAATCCCTCGGTCTGACCGGCCGTCAAAAGCTGATCTTTCAGACGCTGGTCGCGTTGGCCCTCGCGCTGGTGCTGCTTTACTTCACCACGGAGAAACAATATTCCACCAACCTGATTGTCCCCTTCTTCAAGCAGTTTAATCCCGACCTGATCGTGCACCGCTGGTTCAGAATTTGGTGGTTGCATCCTCTCGCCTATCTCCCTTTTGTTCTGTTCGTCATCCTCGTGGTGGTGGGCTCGTCCAACGCGGTCAATCTGACCGATGGCCTGGATGGTCTGGCGATCGGATCGGTGGTCATCGCCGCTTCCGCGTTGACGGTCCTGACCTATATTTCCGGAAACGCCAAATTTGCGGAGTATCTCGACATCCAGAATCTTCCACGGGTGGGTGAAATCACGATCTTCTGCGGCTCCATGGTGGGAGCGTCCCTGGGTTTTCTCTGGTACAACTGTTTTCCGGCAACCATCTTCATGGGCGATGTGGGCTCCCTGGCCTTGGGAGGGGCGATCGGCACCGTGGGGGTGATTGTCAAGCAGGAAATCCTGCTCCTTTTTATCGGCGGGATTTTTGTCATTGAAGCGCTGTCGGTGATGATTCAGGTGCTCTATTTTAAGTTGACCGGGAAGAGGGTGTTCCGGATGGCGCCGATTCACCACCACTTTGAACTGATCGGTTGGAAGGAACCGCAAGTCATCATTCGTTTTTGGATTGCTGCGTTGATTTTTGCGCTGTTCAGTCTGACTACGCTGAAACTACGCTGAAGGATGGAGTCGGGCATTTCCTCAAGCTCCCCTTTTCGAGATGAAGAAAAACCTGAAGGCCCCACGGACAAAGGCTGACCCCCATCATTCGGCGGGCTCAGGGGTGCCGGACCTGCGGGGAGCCCGTGTCCTGGTGGTGGGGTTGAGACGCAGTGGGGTGGCTGCCGCGACCCTTTGTGCGGAGAAGGGCGGAAGGATCACAATCTCTGATTCGGGGGAACGGGCGGGCTTTCTGGCGGAGACGGAGGCCGTCCGGGACATGAGTGTGGAGTTTGAATTCGGAGGACATCAAGTCCGAACGTTTCTCAAGGCGGACTTGATTGTGGTGAGCCCTGGCGTTCCCCTCTCGATTGAGCCCCTGCAAGCCGCCTCCAAAAAGGGGATTGAAGTGATCAGCGAACTCGAATTGGCCTGGCGTTATTTGCGGGGCCGGATGATTGCGATCACAGGGTCGAATGGGAAAACGACCACGACGGCCCTGGCTGGTGAGGTGTTTCGCTCGGCGGGATTTCACACCTTGGTGGGAGGGAACATCGGCACCCCGCTGACCTCACTCGTCAACGCCTCGACTGAGGAATCGGTTGTGGTCGCGGAGGTCAGCAGTTTTCAACTGGAGGCCATCCCCACATTTCGTCCTTTCGTGGGGGTGGTGCTGAATGTGACTCCTGATCACTTGGACCGGTATTCTTCGTTTAAAGAATACGTCGCTTTCAAGCGGGCCCTGTTTAAGAACCAGACCTGCGACGAGTGGGCGGTGTTGAATCGGGATGATCCCGTCACGGCCGGGTTTGGCCGTGACTTACCGGGCCGCGTCTGGTGGTTCTCGCAAAGGACCCCCTTGCAGGAAGGGGCCTTTTATGCCGACCAGCGGATTGAAGTGGCGCACGGGGGTGAGACGACCCCTGTGATTTGCCGCAACGAGATCCCCTTGCTCGGGGCCCATAATATTGAGAACTGTCTGGCGGCTGTTTCCGCAGCCGCCATTCTTGGCGCAGACTTCCGCAACGTGGCCCGGGCGATTTCCGAGTTTTCAGGCGTGGAGCATCGCCTGGAGTTTTCGGCGGAAGTGAAGGGAGTCAAGTATTACCACGATTCCAAGGCCACCAACGTGGATGCGACGATCAAGGCGCTCGAGTCTTTTCCCGCGAACATCCACCTCATTCTCGGCGGCAAAGACAAAGGCAGCGATTACACCGT
>JBAVHJ010000660.1:0-5786 GCA_049685715.1 Terriglobia bacterium
GTGCAACAACGCAGGCCGCCTCCGACACGACATCTCCTTCCGTGCCGACCAACCTGGCCGCGACGGCCGCCAGTTCGACCCAGATCAATCTGTCCTGGACAGCCTCGACCGACAACGTGGCAGTGACGGGTTATAAGATCTATCGCAATGGAACCCAGGTGGGCACTTCCGCGGTGGCTTCATATCAAGACACGGGACTGACTGGTTCGACGACTTACAACTACACCGTATCGGCCTACGATGCGGCCAACAACAATTCGGCACAATCATCGACGGCCAGTGCAACAACGCAGGCCGCCGCGGATACCACGCCGCCTTCGGTGCCTGCAAACTTGACGGCGAGCGCGACGAGTGCCACCCAGGTTAATCTGTCCTGGAGCGCTTCAACCGACAACGTCGCCGTGACCGGATACCGGATCTATCGAAACGGGTCACCGGTGGGCACCTCGGCGACCCCTTCATATCAGGACTCCGGGCTCACAGCCTCGACGACTTACAGCTACACGGTCTCGGCGTACGATGCCGCGAATAACAGTTCGGCGCCCTCTTCGGCGGCGACGGCGACCACTTGGGCCACAGCAGATACCACGCCGCCCCTAATCTCCAGCGAGAGCATCACCTCGGTCGGCGCCACTACGGCCACCATGAACTGGATGACCAATGAACCGGCCGATTCACAGTTGGAGTACGGGACCACGATGGCTTACAGTGATATGACACCCCTCAGTCCAAGTCTCGTGACGGGGCACTCCGTGGGGATGTCCGGTTTGAAGGCAGACACGCTATACCATTGCCGGGTACGCTCACGTGATGCGGCAGGCAATCTGGCGTTTTCGGAAGACTATACTTTCACGACGACCACCGAGACGCCGACAAATCAAACCTGTCCCCAGGGGTTCGGGAAATGCTTTGAGGCGATGGTGCCGGCGGGAGGAGGACTTTCGCAGGTGTCATCCGGCCAGGGAGACCTGTCGGTTCTGTATGGCGTCATGAATTCCTCGGGAACCTCCTGGCCCGTGGCGCTGGCGAACTTCGGGTTCACACAGGATGGGGTGTTGGTGACAGAGGTGGGAGTGCCGGCCAGTGCGCCCTTCACCTCGACGCGGTTGTTTGTGGATTATGCTGGCCCGAGCGCCGACAGCGGCGTGGCCATGGTGAACCCGAATGACACGCCGATCGTGGTGAATGCAGATTTGCGAAACCCGCGCGGGGAATTCGTGTCATCGTCCAGCATTTCGCTGGAAGCGAAGGGGCACACAGCTCAGTTTGTGAGCCAGTTGATTACGAATATGCCGAATCCGTTCCTGGGGACGCTGACACTCTCGAGCGCCAGCCCGTTTGCCGCGGTGAACTTGCGGCTGGCGTCGAACGGGCATGGGGAGACGCTGTTCAGCGTGCTGCCGCTGGCGGATCAGAACCGGTCGTCCGGGGTTACCCGGTTAATCTTCCCGCAGGTGGTGGATGGCGGCGGGTTGCCAACGCAGATCCTGTTGATGAATTCGTCGGTGAATACCACGAGCACGGGATTCATTTCGTTCCTTGACGACGATGGGAATGCCCTGGCGCTGGACTTTGGGCCGGGGGTCGGGGTGCAGAGCTCGTTGAGTTACTCGCTGGCGCCGAACGGGATGGTGAAGTTCTCGACCACCGGATTGGGCGCCTTGCGCGTAGGCTACGCTGTGGTGACGCCGCTTTCGGGATTTGTACCGGTGGGGAGCGGGATGTTCTCGATCAACGGGGACGCCGGGTTGGCGTCGCAGGCTGGGGTGCCGAATGCGATGGAGACAATGGCGTCGCGGCTGTTTGTGGAACGGGCAACGGATCCGCTGCCGCGGGACACCGGGGTGGCGATTGTGAACCGCAACGCAGTGGAGGCACAGGTCACCCTGACGTTGGTGGGTGTCGACGGGAGTACACAGGCCGGAAGGCTGACAGTGCCGGCGAACGGGCATGTGGCGCGATTTGTGTCGGAGCTGTTCCCGGGGTTGCCGGCGCAGTACCAGGGGGTGCTGACGATGACGAGCCCGGTGCCGCTAGCGGCGATGACGTTGCGGCAGACATTCAACCAACGAAGCGAGCCGATTTATTCGACCCTGCCAGTGGCGGATTTGACACATCCACCGCAGGGGCCGCTGTACATTCCACAGTTCGCGGATGGCGGGGGGTACCAGACACAGTTGATCCTCATCAATACGTCCAACAGCTCCAGCCTGATCCAGATTGAATTTTTCAACGATCAGGGGGCGAATATCAATATGCTGTTGAAGTAGGACGCTTAAGAAAAGGGACAGACACCGGCTTTAAGAGTTATTCGAGGTTTATGCGTGTAAGGTGTCTGTCCCTAATTTTCAATCTCAGAAGGCCCTCGCGAGAGGGCCTTTTTTATTGGACCCGGACAAACGCGGATGGACGCTGAATCGGATGTGCGAGACATCGGGTGCCGCGGATATGTCCGCGATGGGAGGGACGAGAATCATGATTTCAGCCCCGCTGTGCGGGGCGCCGGACCTTTAGCCCACGGCGCAGCCGTGGGACAAAGATCCCCCCAGACAATTTATCGAGCCCCGTGAGGGGCGATGGAAGGGGTCAGGATCAGGCGCAGGCATGCCAAGAACGCATGCCTGCGGCACCCCGTCAATTGATCAAACACCAACTTATTGAGGCACGAAACCAACGACAGCCCCGCTGCGCGGGGCGGAGGACCTTTAGCCCATGGCGCAGCCGTGGGACCATGGTCCCCAACAATTTATCGAGCCCCGTCAGGGGCGATAGACGATTCGTCTATTTCCAAATATAACGTTCATCATATTCGATTCCGTGTTTTTTCAGATACTTTCTCAATTCCTCTTGAAACGTCATTTTCTGATGATGCTGTTCCTGGAGCGAAATGTATTTCACCACGGCGGGTAAGTTTGAAAGACTCACGCTGAACCCGGCATATCCGGTCTGCCAGGCAAATTTTCGGGGCAGATCAAAGGTTTCGTTGACCCAGCCCGATGATTTGGCCTTCAGCACACCCAGGGCCTCGCTGAGGACGAGTGTGGGCGGAAGCTGGATGATCAAATGCATATGATCGACAGTGCCGTTGAGGGTGATGGGTTTGCCTTTGAGTGCGCGCACCATCCCGCCGAGGTAGGCGTGGAGGCGAGGTTTGATTTCGGGGGCAATCAAGGGGCGGCGGTCCTTGGTGCTGAAAATGACATGGGTCAAGAGGTTGGTGAAGGTATGAGACATGAGAGGATTCGCTTTCCGGGGGAGGGTGGAAGTTCATTTTATGTCATGGGGGTTGGAAGGAAAAGAATCTGTCGCCCCTGACGGGGCTCGATGAATATTTTTGCGGCCCTTTACCCACGGCTGGCGCCGTGGGCTAAAGATCCGGCGCCCCGCACAGCGGGGCTGAGGATATGAATTCTGGTGCCTTGGTCCCACGCATGGGCTGATGATCCGGCACGCCGCGGGGCGGGGCTGAGGGAGGCGGAAGCCATTTCTCACGATCACACCATTCACGCCATGGATTAAAGGTCCTGGGCTCCGCGAAGCGGGGCTCAATCTTCACAAAATTGTTACAGAATCGCTCACCTTCGCAACAATGTTCCTCGAAAATTCCTTGCATCCCCTGTGACGGGGGTCACTCGTCAAACGCTTTGACCTCCCTAGACTAACCCGTGCAAGCAAGATGAATTCTGTTTGCAGGGATCTTCGAATGCACCGGGTAGCCCAATCAAACCACTGTGAAACTGAGAATCTTCAAACACCCTCAGAATGGGGAGGGACAGACACCGACTTTAGAGAGCTTTCGAGACCTAAGAGCGCAAGGTGTCTGTCCCTGGCTCGGGACCCGGGTTATTCCGATCAGAAACGCAGCTCAGGAGGGACGAAGTTTATGAGGAAGCTCAGTGCCCGCCTCACGATGGGGATTGCTCTCATACTTTCATTCGGTTTGTGTGCCAGGACTTTTGCAGGGACGGCGGTTTTAACCTGGAACGCCAATACTGACGCCGTGGCCGGATATAACGTCTATTTTGGAACCGCGTCACACACCTATGGGACACCCGTCGATGTGGGAAACGTAACCACCTTTACCGTTACCAGCCTGAACCCCGGGACTTACTACTTTGCCATAAAGGCGTACAACAGCGGCCGCACTGAAAGCGGATTTTCAAATGAAGTGGCCAAGCTGATCACGGTGGGAACCCCTTCATCCCATTGCGATATTAACGCAGACACGGCGACCAACGCCCTCGATCTGCAAGTGGTCATCAACACCATCCTGGCCGGCACCAGCCTCGTTAACGGCGACATCAACGGGGACGGGAAGGTTGATGTCCTCGATCTTCAAATTCTTAATAACGTCATCTTAGGCGCGCGGAGCTGTCCATGATCACGCGACACGGGAATTCTACTTATCCGACTTGGTCCTCATTCATCCTCCTGTTCAAAAGATCCTTGTCTCCGCTGATCCTGGTCTTGATCGCCGGGTTATGCGGACAGTTGCTGCTGTCGGCCCCGATGCTGGCTCAGCAGCCACGAGTGACTGTGGGCACCGCGACCGGTGCTGCGGGGACAAGTGTTGATCTGCCGGTGAGCTTTACGGCGGGGGCGACGGGCGTTGCCTCGATGAACTTCGATCTGACGCTTCCAACGGGACTGTCTTATGTCTCTTGTACTACTGGAGCGGCGGCAACAGCAGCTGGTAAATCGACCTCAGGAAATGCAGTAGGCAACATTATTCATGTCCTCATCGCTGGGATGAACAACAATGCGATTGGCTCGGGATCCATGGGGACAATTAGCTTGAGCATTGCGCCCGGTACGCCACCTGGTACTCTGACTGTGGGAATAAGTGGGATAGTCGCATCGGATGTAAACGCGATTTCAGTTACCTCTCTTGGAACGAACGGATCTGTTACAGTTTCTCTGCCCGCGGACACAACGCCACCAATCATTTCCGCAGTAGGTTCCTCATCGGTGACTGCAAGCGGGGCAACGATCAGTTGGACGACGAATGAGGCTTCGGATTCGCAGGTGGATTATGGCACGACGGCGGGCTACGGAACCTCGACCACACTCAACACCAGCCTGGTGACTTCGCACTCGGCCGCTTTGTCGGGACTGGCTTCATCGACGCTTTATCATTATCGAGTGAAATCCAAGGATGCGGCGAATAACCTCGCAACATCGGGAGATTTCACATTCACCACCTCTGCACCGCCGGACACGACGGCGCCCACCGTGCCAACCAATCTGACGGCGACAGCGGCCAGCTCAACGCAGATCAATCTCGCATGGACCGCCTCGACCGATACCGTGGGAGTCACAGGATACAAGATCTTCCGGAACGGGACGCAGATTGCCACTTCAACGGTCACCTCGTATCAGAGCACCGGGCTGACCCCGTCGACCACGTACAGCTACACTGTGTCGGCTTATGACGCGGCGAATAACAATTCGGCGCCGTCAACCGCGGCTTCGGCCACAACACAAGCACCGCCGGACACGACGGCCCCCTCAGTGCCGACCAATTTGACGGCAACGGCCGCCAGTTCGACCCAGATCAACCTGGCGTGGACCGCTTCGACGGATAACGTTGCAGTGACGGGATACAAGATCTTTAGGAACGGGACTCAGATTGGTACATCGACGGTGACCTCATACCAAAACACCGGGCTAACCGGTTCGACGACATACAACTACACCGTATCGGCCTACGATGCGGCCAACAACAATTCGGCACAATCATCGACGGCCAGTGCAACAACGCAGGCCGCCTCCGACACGACATCTCC
>JBAVHJ010000661.1:0-2090 GCA_049685715.1 Terriglobia bacterium
GGTGGGTCTCATCATCCCCACCGACTTTGCCGGACGGGTGGAATCCGGCCGGCCCGCGACCGCGCAGTTGATTGTCGACGGAAGCGACTCAAATACGGCGACTCTGGCGATCGGCTACGCTGAAGGCCTGACGCAAGCCTTCTCCCAGGAGGTGGCTCTTCAAAAAATTCAACGGGCCGGCGCAACCCTCCGCCGCAACCCCCTGGAGATGCAACCGCGGGTTTGGTTCAATGCCGACCTGGAGTCGCGCAACTACATTATTCCGGGGCTCATTGCGGTCATCATGATGATCATTGCTGCCTTGTTGACCTCTCTGACCGTGGCCCGCGAATGGGAGCGCGGGACCATGGAGCAACTTATCTCCACACCGGTCAAAAGCCAGGAGTTGATTCTCGGCAAACTTCTGCCGTATTTCAGTATCGGCATGTTCGACGTCCTGCTGGCGGTTCTCATGGGAAAGTTTGTCTTCAAGGTGCCGCTGCGCGGCAGCGTGGTCTTGCTCTTTCTCATGGCGGCGATCTTCCTGGCAGGCGCGCTTTCCATGGGCATCCTGATGAGCATTACCACCCGGAGCCAGCTTCTTGCCAGCCAGATGGCCATGGTGCTGACTTTTTTGCCCGCTTTCCTCCTCTCCGGCTTTGCCTTTGCGATCCACAACATGCCGAAGCCCCTGCAATGGATCACCTATCTCATCCCGGCGAGATATTTCATCACCCTGCTCAAAGGGATCTACTTGAAAGGGATCGGCCTGAAGGTGTTGGGGCTTGAAGCGGCACTCTTGACCCTGTTTGGAGCCGCGATGGTGGCCGTCGCCAATTTGATATTTAAGAAGAAACTGGATTAGTCATGTTGGAACGTATTAAACACATGCTCATTAAGGAATTCATTCAGGTCTTCCGTGACCCGAAGATGAAGCGCATTATCTTTCTCGTTCCCATTATTCAGATCCTGGTGTTCGGCTATGCGGTGACGACCAATGTCAATCACGTGGCGACTGCAGTCTATGATCTCGACCACACGGTTTCTTCCCGGGAACTGGTGGCGAGATTCGAGAGCTCGAAGTACTTCGACATCGTGGAGTACGTGACCGACGACGAGCGTGCAAACGACTTGATGGATCGCGGCAAGGTTCTCGCCATTCTCCGCATGAATCACGGTTTTGAAAACGCTCTGCGGGCGGGGCACACCGCAAACCTTCAGCTGATCCTCGACGGAAGTGACTCCAACTCCGCGGGGATCGTACTCAATTACTGCGCCCGGATAGTGGGCGAATATTCTCAGAATGCCTTGATCGAGCAATTTCGGAGGCTTCGCGGAGCGGCGCCTCTCCCCTCTCGGGTAGAACTGAGCACTCGCGCCTGGTTCAATGAAAACCTCGAAAGCCGCAATTTTTACGTCCCCGGGGTCATTTCCCTCATGGTGATGTTGATTACTTTGCTGTTGACCAGCATGGCTGTCGTGAGAGAGAAAGAGATTGGGACGATGGAGCAGGTCATGGTGACTCCCATCCGGCCCGGGGAATTCATCCTGGGTAAAACCGTCCCCTTCGCTCTCATTGCGTTCTTTGACGTTCTTGTGATCACCGTGGTGGGGGTATTCTGGTTTGATGTGCCTATTCGTGGAAACCTGCTGCTCCTCTTTTTCTCGACCGCACTATACCTCCTAACCTGCCTGGGAATTGGGTTGTTGATCTCGACCATCAGCCAGACGCAACAACAGGCCATGCTCAGCACTTTCCTTTTTTTTCAGCCGGCCGTGCTCCTTTCGGGCTTTATTTTTCCAATCACGAACATGCCCATGATCATCCAGTGGCTTACCTATCTGAACCCCATGCGATATATCCTGGTGATTGTCCGGGGGCTGTTCCTAAAAGGGGTGGGGGCAAGCGTTCTCTGGACACAGCTCCTGGCCCTGGCTGTCATGGGAGTGTGTACTCTGTGGCTGGCCTCGAAAAGGTTCCACAAGACCCTGGAATAAAACAACCACACCTCGAATGCGGGCTTGAAACCACGCTTTAAACCCTCGTTGGCCATTTGCCCCACGCTACGGGAGGACGCCGCGCCAAGTCCCTTGGGGAATGAGGCCTCAGC
>JBAVHJ010000662.1:0-5034 GCA_049685715.1 Terriglobia bacterium
GTGGGGTCGAACTTTTAGACTTTGAGATGACTATGACTGTCGACGAAGAACTCGATTTACTGACCGACGACATCCGAAAACTCAAGATCGAATACGAAATCTTCTTCAACGGCGGCTCCAAAAAGCCTCCGGTCGATCTGCGGTCCCGTGTCGAACACCTGCTGAAGAAACACAGCGACACACCCAAGCTGAACTCACATCAGCGCTTCCGTTACAATACGCTGGCGGCGCGGTTCTCCCTTTTCAGTGATCTGTGGCGAAACCGGATGAGAGCCCGTGAGGAAGGGACCGATAAACGGATCCACATGGATGAGGGCAGAGGGGGACCGCCACCACCGCCTCCCAAGCCTCTCGGGGGCCAGGAGGTCCTCTTCAAGGAAATCATCCTCAGACCTGAAGAGGAACACAATAAAATCCTCAAGCTCTACGAGAATCTAAAAGGATGCAAGGAGACCTATCACGATTCTTCCGCCCTCCCGCCCCTGGGCGCCTTTGAGCAGTTCGTGAGCCAGAAGGCGGAACAGCTTAAGAAGACGGAACACTGCACCAGTGTCGCCTTCATGATTGTACTCGTCGACGAGCGAGTCAAATTTCAGGCCGCCCCAGTCCGAAGCACGGATCCGGCTCCGACTGAATCCGTCAGTTCGTAACGCATTCCGGCATGTCACCCTTCTGTTCCATCCATTACCTCCGAGGCCGAAGCCATGCAAACCCGAATTCACAACGCTTTGATAAGTGTTTATGACAAATCTGGATTGGTGGAATTTGCCAGGGGCCTGGGGGCCCAGGGAATCCGAATCGTCTCAACAGGGGGGACTGCACAGTTGCTTCGTGAGGCTTCGCTGGCAGTCCGGGATGTCTCCGAGGTGACTGGTTCGCCGGAGATGCTGGGCGGGCGGGTCAAGACGCTCCATCCCCACATTCATGGGGCGTTGCTGGCGGACCGCAGCGATCCGGATCACATGAGGACCCTGAAAGAGCGGGGGATAGACCCGATTGATCTGGTTGTGGTCAACCTCTATCCCTTTGAATCCGTCACGGCGCAACCTCACGCGGCACCGGCCGAGCTCATCGAAAATATTGACATCGGCGGGGTGGCGCTCGTGCGGGCGGCAGCAAAGAACTTCCTCGACGTGGCGGTGGTGGTTTCGCCTCAGCAATATGGCGGTATTTTGGGAGAACTGGAGAAGACCGATGGACACCTCTCGCTGGCCACTCGACTGCATTTGGCCCAGCAGGCATTCGAAGTGGTGGCGCAATACGACGCAGCCATTGTGGAAGAGCTGGGCGACTGGGTATGCGAGGAAAGCAGCAGGGGGATTGAACGCCGCCTCCAGGAATTTCCCGGGGTTCGTTTTGTCGGGATGAACAAGGTCCGGGGCTTGCGCTACGGTGAGAATCCTCATCAACGAGCCGCGGTCTATCGAAAAGGAAGCGATCTCCGCTCCAGCATCGCGACCGCAGAGCCACTCCAGGGCAAAGAACTTTCGTATAATAATCTCCTGGATCTCGATGCCGCGTGGCGTTTGTCCACCGAGTTTGACCGCCCGACCGCAGTGATCATCAAACATAATAATCCCTGTGGGGTGGCTACGGCGGAATCTCCCCTTGCCGCTTACCAGTTGGCACTGGCCTGCGATCCCGTTTCGGCCTATGGCTCGGTGATGGCCTTTAACTGTCTCATCGACCGTGCTCTCTCAGAAGAGATTGCAAAAACCTTTGTGGAAGCCATTGTCGCCCCGGGATATTCCATCGAGGCTCGCGAGGTTCTCTCAAAAAGAAAAAATTTGCGGTTGATCGAGCGGGCGTCTTGGCCCGGGGAGGCACCCTCTTCCAATGATTCGCAGAATTGCCCCTCAGCCCGTCCTGACTTTGATCTTCGGCAAATTGATGGGGGATTCCTGGCCGAGAATGCCAACGCGAAACTGTTGGATGAATCCTTAATTAAGGTAGTTTCGCGGCGGCCGCCCAACGAAGTGGAGTGGCAGGGCCTGCGTTTCGCCTGGCGTATTGTGAAACACGTTAAATCAAACGCGATCGTGTTTGCCCGCGGTGAGCAAACGCTTGGAATTGGCGCCGGCCAAATGAGCCGTGTCGATGCGGTAAAAATCGCCGTGATGAAGGCACAACAACCGCTGACAGGCAGCGTGGTCGCCTCCGACGCATTTTTCCCGTTTCGAGATGGAGTGGACGAAGCGGCGAAGTCAGGGGCGACGGCCGTGATTCAGCCGGGGGGCTCGGTCCGGGATGAAGAGGTCATCGCCGCCGCCAACGAGAATAACCTCGCCATGGTTTTTACGGGGATTCGGCATTTCAGACATTAGTTAGATAGACGGAGGGCGATGGCCGGGAGGCTTTTTTTCACCCTGAGGCTCTCGCGCTTCAAGGCCCGTGATTTGAAGTTTGGACTGCCCGGGCCGCCCTGTGACTCGCCGGTTCAGGAATGGCGCATGAACCGGTTGATAATCTTTTCGGCCACATCTTCTGCAGAGACCGAGTAAGTCCCATCCGCGATGGCACGGCGCAATCGTTCCATACGGTGGGCGCGGTCCTCTTCGATTTGGGTGATGAAGGCTGACCGATTTGCCTTTCGATGACTTGTCTTTTCTTCAATCGACATGGTTATTGCCTTTGCTGCCTTATGCTTCAGATTCATGATCCATTGATCGCCATGGGCGCTTCGGGTCCGCCCCTGAGGCCGAATCCCCTTGCGTCCGGGTCATTCCTTAACCTAGTTCTCCCGAGCCCCGGGTATCTTTCAAACCCTGTACACATTTTCCTTCTCGGCTCTTACCAATCATAACGTCTGAATCAGGGGAATACTTTAAGGTTTTTTTACAGGAATGGGGGCATCTGCGGGGAGAGATTCGATGCCCAGCCGTTTCATCTTCTGGATGAGTGTGGTGCGATTCATTTGCAGAAAATCGGCAGCTTTCTGTTTGTTCCCATGATGCCTTTGGAGGCTCTCCATGATGAGCCGGCGCTCTGTGTCTTCCACCACCTGGTCCAGGGAGATGCCTGCTTCGGGGATCTGGAATATCGTACCCGAGGCGGGGAGCGGGGCTTCCTGAATCTCCGGCGGGAGATCTTCGACGTAAATCTGGCTGCGATTTCTGACCATCATCACGGCCCGTTCAATGGCGTTCTCCAATTGCCGCACATTGCCGGGCCAGGGGTAATTCTGCAGGAGGCGCATCGCGTCCTGGGCGATGACCTTCTGCTCTCCCTGTCCGTCGGAATATTTCTTCAAGAAGAACTGGGCGAGGAGGGGGATGTCTTCACGCCGCTCGCGCAACGGCGGGACGAGAATGGGGATGACGTTCAAGCGGTAATAGAGATCCTCACGAAACGTTCCTTGCGCCACCCGCGCCCCCAAATCCGCCCCCGTGGCGGCGATGACCCGAACGTCCACTTTGATGGTGCGGTTGTCTCCCACCCGCTCAAACTCTCGCTCTTGCAGAATCCTCAGCAGCTTCACCTGGAGCATCGGGCTCATATTTCCGATCTCGTCCAGAAAAATTGTTCCTCGGTGAGCTTGCTCGAATTTCCCAATACGATTTTGATGCGCCCCCGTGAAGGCGCCGCGGACATGTCCGAACAGTTCACTCTCCAGGAGGGTTTCCGGGATGGCCCCGCAGTTGATGGAGACCAGCTTCTGTTCCCGGCGGGAGCTGTTGTAATAGATCGCCCGGGCGATGAGTTCCTTTCCCGTCCCCGTTTCCCCTGTAATCAACACCGTGGACGAGGTGGGGCCGATCATCGTGATGGCGTCAAAAATCTTTCGGATGGGCTCGCTGCTCCCGATGATGTTGGAAAAACTATAGCGCTCCTTGAGCTGTGTGCGCAGCGCAAGGTTCTCCTCCCGGAGGTTTTTCTGCTCGATGGCCCGTTTGAGGGTGAGTTGAAAATCCGTTATTTCAAAGGGTTTTGTAATGTAGTCAAAGGCACCGAGTTTGATGGCATGAACCGCGGTTTCAATGGTGCCATATCCGGTGACGGCAATCGCCACGATGTCCGGATACAAGGTCAGGGCCTCTTCCAGGACCTCGAGGCCGTCGACCTCGGGCATCTTCAGGTCGGTCACCAGGATGTCGTAGGCATTCTGGCGAAGTTTTTCGATGGCTTCCCGGCCATTCGCTGCTGTCACAGTTTCGATGTCGGGAAATTCACTGTTGAAGATCTCGACCAGCAGATGCCGGATCGACTCTTCATCGTCTACAAGCAGGGCCTGCTTCTTCATGGGAGTGAGCATACGAGGAACCAACTCACCCGAGATTGTATCCGAGAACGTGGGGGGAGGTCAAAGTGAAGGTTTACAGGGTCATCGAGTTATCGGTCATCCGGCCCGGTGCATTGTGCAAGTGACTTTTAACCTTCCTCTATTCCTGACGGACCAGCCTCCGGCTCTCCGCCCCTCTTCCCGCGATCTGATTCCCGGCAGGGCAGGAGGCAGCCACCCGGCCCTCCCCTTCGACCACATGGAAAATCCTTGTTCAAAGAGAGAGTTCGTGACGATAATCAGTGGTCTTATTTGTCATTGAAGCGACCTCGAAGTGCACTTTCTCCTGGAGAGGGCTTTTGGAACACACGACCCGGATTCTTTTACAATTGTTCCTGATGTTTGGCATGGCGAAATTGCTCGGTGAGATCTTTGAGCGCATTCGCCAGCCTGCAGTGATAGGCGAAATCTTTGCCGGTATTGTGCTGGGACCCTATGTTTTGAAAATTGTTTCGCCCTCCGAGCTGACCACAGGCATCGCTGAAATCGGGGTCATCATATTGCTGTTCACTGTGGGACTGGAAACCAAGCCCAGTGATTTAATGCAAGTGGGCGGACGAGCCTTGCTGGTCGCTGTCCTGGGGGTGGTTCTGCCGTTTTTCGGAGGCTACCTTTACATGAGAGTGATCGCCCATTCCAATCTTGAGTCCATCTTTACCGGCACGGCGCTGGTGGCCACCAGCGTGGGAATCACGGCGCGGGTGTTGGCGGATATGGGCATCCTCAACACGGCAGTGGCTCGTGTCATCCTGGGG
>JBAVHJ010000663.1:0-1691 GCA_049685715.1 Terriglobia bacterium
GGGTTGGACGACAGTCCCACGACCGCAATGGTTTTGAAGTCGGCGAAGATCTTGTCGTAAAGATTCATCTCAGCTCTGGTCAATGGTCGAGCACTTACTGAGGTGGGCCGGGCAACAACAATCCTACCATGGCCGCTGGAGGAAATTCCATTTGATTTCAAGGGGGGAAGACAAAGAGTTCCGCAGCCGGCCGCTTCGCCCTACCGGACCCGGTACCCCACCCCGGTCCCGTTAGGAGCGCTAGACTTCCGGGAGCTGATATTCCGTCCGCGCCGCAAGCGCGGGCTGTCGCCGGTTCAACCTGCCCTCCACAGTAAGATCGCGTAGGGGGGCTTGGGTGGCTGTCGGTTCAACGTGTCCTATACGGCGAGATCGTGTCTTCCGCGCCCTTTGTTCCTGACTCTAAAGATAGACTGTTCTTTCGATGCCAGCCCCTCTAGCCACAGACCCGGGGTAGGCACGACATTGATCGGACTTGATTGACTATTGTGAATTCTTGGGGGAAGGCTGCATCCTCATTTTTTTGAATCGCTCTATTTCCGGGGGGGTTAAGGCCCGATATTTTCCCGGCCGCAAGCTTGGGTCCTCCAGAAACCCAATCCGGATGCGTTTGAGTTTTTCTACGGGGTGTCCCGCCCATTCAAACATCTTCCGGATCTGCTGATTGCGGCCCTCAGTCAAGGTCACCTCGTACCAGCTATTGTCAGCCTTCTTCACAGGGATGATCCGGGCCGGAGCGGTTCTGGTCTTGTCAATCACGATTCCCTTGCGAAGGCGTTCCAAGGTTTGATCTTCCAGGGTGCCCCGCACCTTGGCCAGATAGGTTTTCGGGCAGTGGCTTCCCGCCTTCATGATGATCTGCGCAAAGTCTCCGTCGTTGGTCAGAAGCAGTAACCCTTCGGTATTATAATCGAGGCGGCCGACCGGATAAATCCTGCCCCGGACTCCTTGAATCAGGTTGGTGACCGTGGGACGCCCCTCGGGATCAAAGGCCGTTGACACCACGCCTTTGGGCTTATTGAGCAACACATAGAGGTGTAGCTGGGACGGCTGCAAGCGTTTGCCATTGACCTTGATGTGATCGGTTTCAGGATCCGCTTTGGACCCGAGCTTTGTCACCATTGTGCCATTCACAGACACGCAACCGGAGAGGATCAAGGTCTCCGCATGGCGACGCGAACAAATCCCTGCCTCGGCGATAATCTTTTGCAATCGTTGTTTCATTGGCGTGGTCGGCTCATACCGGAATTCGCAATCAAAGTTTCGTTGAGGAAGGTGGCTCTCGATCCTTGGCCAGAACTTTTCCAGGGTGGCTGATCCATCCACCCATGCCCCTATGTCCGGGTGCCTATTTCCTGATGGGACAAACTTCGGTTTAATCCAAGCCCTTGGATACGCTCCGGCATCCCCCGTCCGTGCGGGTCTTCAGACGCATCGCAGGTCGGTCTCTCATCTCAAATTTGAAATCTCAGATCCAAACTGCAGATCAAGGGAAACAGTCCACGGAAGCCACGGGTACCTGGTGCCAGCGGCAGGTCCTTCCCGCCTGGCCCCGAGTGAGGCACGCTCCACGATCCATGGATGTATCAATGTGGCCCTCTTTGAGTGGAGTTTCAGAAGAGTCGACCGGGTGTTTCTCCAGCCTTTTAGAGACACTCTCAGTCTTCCTCGGCTCGGAATTCAGCCTAGTA
>JBAVHJ010000664.1:0-5909 GCA_049685715.1 Terriglobia bacterium
GCCTTATGGTGCACCTTCCACGCTACAATAAACCCGATGATGGGACTGTTTTCCGGAGGGACTTGTGTCTTGTCTTCGATTTCGGCTAGAAAACCGAACGCACCGCGGCGAGACAGGAACCAGCGCATTTCCCAACGGGAATACGCCACGCTGGGTGGAAAACAGGCCTGATCGATCTCACAGAGCGTCTCGAAGTCCGCTTTTTCAATCGGCCGAATGGAAATGGGGATCTTAGACATGAAAGTCAATCCACCGTGGTCCACGCTAGCGCCGGTCCAGGAGCGCGGACCGCTTGCCTGCTGTTTTGTGAACGCGGTCGATAAAGGTCCAGAACACTTCCAATGCAGGTTTCAGGAGACCCAAAGCCTCACGAGGCATCACGTAAATCCACTTAGCTGAACTTTCCAAGTAACTGCCGGAATTCCTTCTTGTGACGAATCGCGCTCAAGCCCGCCAAGACGAGCCCCAGCATAAAGTATTTCCACGAATGTGTAAACAAACCCAATAAGGGGGCAAAGGCGAGGATCATGGCCAGGGCAGAGAGATGAATGTCCCTGCTGCACCCATAAGCCACCCCCGCGACAATCAGTTCGGCGAGAAAGGTCCGGGGTGAAATCAGCAGCAGGAATCCCCCCACCGTGGCCAGCCCCTTGCCGCCCGAAAAGTTCAGAAAGAGAGAATAGTTGTGTCCAACGAGAACCGCAATGCAGGAGGCGAAAACCGCTGTCTCGCTGCGAGATAGCTCTTGGGCCAGCCGGACGGCCGCGAACCCTTTGCCCAGATCCAACGCCAGCACGAGGAGACCTGCGAGAGGTCCTAAGACGCGTCCGGTATTCATGGCCCCCAGATTCCCGCTCCCTGATGCACGCAGGTCACGGCGACGAATCTTTCCAACGAGAAAAGAAAAAGAAATCGAACCAAGGAGATACGCGATGAGGGCGGAGAGGACGATAATAAGGGGTGTCGGGATTTTCATGGCCACCAATGGCTCAATCGAATCGATCCGGGTCAGCCCCCGGGCAGATCAGCGGGGAACCACGACCCGGAGTGCGAGAGGAAGCAGTTGAATCCGGGTCGGCGTCGGTTCCAGGTACTCGCCGTCCCCAAACAGTTCAAGGGGCTGGTCAGATTCAATTTGAATGTCCCGGCCTCGCAGCTTGACGAGACCCGGATGGTCAATGTGAGTCCCCCGATAAGTTTTCGGATAAACCCGGAGTAATTCCATCTTCGGCATGGCTTTGACGATGCACACATCCAGGGCCCCATCATCCATCGTGGCCATGGGAGCGATCCGTATGCCTCGTCCGTAGCTCGAGGCATTCGCCACGACCGCAAACATGATGGCCCCTTCAAAGACCTGATCGTCGCAACAGATTCTTACGTGCCGGGGGCGGAAAGAAATCAAGGTCTGAAGGATGGAGAACGGGTAGATGGCGCGCCCGCGAACCCACCATCTTCGAACATTGGCGCGACGATTCACTTCAGAATCCAGTCCAACCCCCGCAATACAGGAATAAAAGGCAGTCCGCGTTTGCCCGACATCAATGTTTCGGGTGATTCCGCTCAAAAGCATCTCAATGGAATCCTCAGGTTCTCGGGGGAGGTTCAGGTTGACGGCGAGATCGTTGCCGCTTCCGATGGGGACAATTCCGAGCGCAGTTTTGGTGTGAACGAGTTCTTGGAGGGCGTAGTGGGCGGTGCCATCGCCTCCGCACACTGCAAAGATCTCCGTGCCTTCCTGTGCGGCGGTCCGGGCGAGCGCACGGATGTGATCAGCGCTTGTCGTGACAATGACTCGCGCCCGATTTCCAAACCAACGTGCGAAGGAAGCCTCGATCCGCGGGAGCAAACGCCGCCCCTCCCCATGGCCTGAGCTGGGATTCAGGACGGCAACGATTCGCGGCTGATGCGGCAATCACCGTCTCCGGCGTGCAAGGGTGTGTCTTGAAATTGGCTTGGTCGGCGCTTATGGGATCGAGAAGCCGGCGGCACCCGCTTTTCGGATGAGCTCGTCCCGGGCCTCCTGGTGCTTTTGCTCGATCTCGTTGATCTTGGCATCGAGTTGGGGAATGGACGGGTCCGCTCCCAACCCATAATTCTGGTCTTTGGCATCCAGCGAGTCCTGATCGGTGGGCAACCGTCGATTGATCAACTGGAACCGCTGGACCTTATAAGACCGTTCCATGGCTTGATATTCGTCGTCGAGTTTCTTGAGTTGTTTCTGATAGTACTCAAGCGTCGGATGCTCCGGAGGGACTTCCTGGGTGGCCAACGTGGAGTCGGCCCATTCCCGGGGAGCTCCGCTCTTGCCCAGCTCCTTGTAGAGATCGTCCAGGGCCGCCTTGGCGTCCTCCTGGTCCTGCTTGTTCTTGGCCAAGTCCTTATTAGCCTGATCGATCAGCGGCCCGTAGAGATGCTCCCGATCGTACACATCAGTCTGGTTGAGGAGCCTGTAGTTATAATCCCTGATTTGTACTTCGAGATCTTTTTGCCTCTGTTCCGCATCGGCGACAAGTTTTTTGGCGGCGATGAATTTCTGGCTCCAGTATTTCTCGTTATGCCCGGCAGAGTCCAGCGGCTCCTCTTCTGAAGCTGGCTTCTTCGCTTCCGCCGAAGGTGGTGGCGTCTCCTCCGCGGGACGGCGAGTCACGACATCCTGGTTCGTGAAAACGCGGGACTTTTGCTTGATCGCCGCCTGACGCTCGCGTTCCTTGCGAGCGGCTTCGCCGAGATCTTCCTGCGCAAAAACGAAGGTGGCAAGGCAGAACAGGCAAGAGATAATAAGAAAAGCTTGTCTTAGTTTCATATCGGCCTCATGCAATACGCTAGATTATAGCCCAAATCTGCCGGGATTCAAATGTGATGGCGGACACGCTTCCTAGCCGGGGAGTGAAGGCGCCCTCATTTAGAGGAGGCACGTTTGTACGCCACCGGAGACCGTTTGAGTTCGGTCTAGTCAATGATTCGCCTCAGACCCCCTGGGTACTAAAAACTTCCTTTGCTGCTTTGACGGTATTGGTGTGAATGGTGATCGTGTCTTCAACCCGGTACGCGTAACCACCCGCCAGGGTCACTGCCACAGGAATACTTCGGTCTCGCGCCCTCTGATAGACCACCAGATCCCGCTGACGAAGACCCTGAAGCGTGATGGAGAGCCCGCCCAGTTGGTCGTACTGGTAAGGATCGGCCCCCGCGAGATAAACGATGAGATCGGGCTTGAACTCACCGAGAGACTGGTCCAACCCTAAGGAGAGCTTCTCCAGGTATTCCTCGTCCCTCGTTCCATCCTGAAGATCAATATCCAGGTTTGAGGGAGGTTTGATGGGGGGGTAGTTGTGGAGCTGGTGGATGGAAAGGGTGAAGACCGTGGAGTCGGCGTGAAAGATTTCGGCAGTGCCATTGCCGTGATGGACGTCGCAATCGACGGTCATGGCCGTGCGAATGAGCCCCTCCTTCTGGAGGACGCGGATGGCGACCGCGACATCGTTCAGCATGCAAAAGCCTTCCCCATGGTCCGGGAAGGCGTGATGAAACCCTCCCCCCAGATTGATGCTGATCCCTTCAAGCAGTGCGTAATGGGCGGAGGCGATCGTCCCGCCCGTCGATAACCAGACGGCCTCTACCCCCTCCTTCGAGTAAGGCACTTCCATCCGAAGGATCTCCACCGTGCTCAGCTTTCCCTTCTTGAGCTTTCGAATGTATTCACGGGTGTGCACCAGGGTGAGGTCCTCATCGTCGGCCGGCTGAGGGCATGTAATCTCCGGTGGAGAGCAAACCCCGTCGGCAAGCAAGCGCTCCTTCGTTTTTCGGTATTTCACGGTCGGAAACACATGATCGCCAAGATTCAGGTCATACCGGTCGGAGTAAATGATCTTCATGGGTCATTTCTTGCGGGATTTCTTGGAACTGGGTTCCCGATAAGTAAGGATGGTCTCGAGGATTTTGTCCATAGTCGCCGTGGCCACCTTCGATTCTTGCTGGTGATTGTTGGTCAAAATGGAGAAGATAAAATGCTCGCCGCTGGGAGAAGTGGCATATCCGGAGAGTGCGTTGACGTGGGTCAAGGTCCCCGTCTTGGCAAACACCTTTTCGACCAGCGAGGTTCCTTTGAAACGAGAGCCGAGAGTTCCATCAATGCCGCCCACCGGGAGCAGGTCGATAAAGGTTTCGCGATAAGGCTGGGACCAAAGGTAGTTAAGCAGTTGGACGATGGCATGAGGGGCCACGAGATTGTGCGGATCCATCCCGGAACCATCCCCGAAAAAAAACTGCTGATCGTCCACTCCCGCTTCCTTCAAAAACTCCCTTTCGACTTGAAGTCCAGCCCGGACCGAACCTTCGCCCTTAAGCTGCGCTCCCAGCAGTCTCAGAACCATCTCCGCATGCAGGTTTTGTGAAACCTTGTCGATGATCTTCAGATCTTCGCGCAAGGGATGCGAAACGATTTCAGCAAGAGCGGGTCTTTGTGGATCTTCCAGTGAGCGAGCTCCAAGGGTGGGGCTCAAATCCCACAGCTCGAGATGCCGCACGCGCACCTCTCCATAAATGTGGACTCCCTTGCTGAGCAGGCTGTCGCGAAGTGATTCCGCAGCGAATCGTGCGGGTTCCCCAACCGCCAGGGATTCCTGGTATGGCTTGGCGTCCAGAGGGATGGTTCCCCAAAGGTGAAGAAGGGGACTGCCGGGTGATCGTTCAATGTGAATGCGGCGCTCGGATCTTGAAGCGGTAGTGACCAGATCATTTCGCAACTTGACCGCAGGGTAGAAGGGGTCCATCGTGAGGAACGCCCGGTCTCCAATCGCTTCCCCCGGAGAGATAGAGACTGAAAAGACATTGTCGTTGACGGTCAGGGCACTCACTGCGGCCCCATAGGACCAGATCAGATCATCCCACCCCCAACTATCACCGTAGGGCTCGTTTACGTAGAAGGAATCATCGCCAACGATGTCACCTTCGATCATCGTAACTCCCCGGGCAACCAACTGGTTCACAAGGTTTTCAATCGCCGATAGTGGAGAGGCGGAACGTGGGGCCTGGGGATCGTAGGGCAGTGGCCGGTTGGAGAGATTCGGATCTCCGCGACCTACAAGGATCAAATCCCCGTTCAATCGTCCGTACTTATCGATTCTGCCACTGGATTCCAGCGTGGTGTGATAGCGAAAATCGGCGGGGAGCTTGGCCAGGGCAGTGGCGGTGGTAAAGATCTTGGTGTTCGAAGCAGGGACGAACAAATGTCCTGCATTCCTTTCGAAGACAATTTGCTTGCGGTCGATGGAGTAGACTTCGATCCCCAGGAAACCATTGGAAATCGAAGAGGAACTCAGTAACTGCTCAATTTGCTGAGCCAGGGGCGGAGGGCCCTTCTGACGCGCTAGCGTTGCAACGGGATCTAGAAGAAAAAGGAGGCAGAGAAAAAGGACGACTCTTTTCGAGTTATTCCTGAGGGAGAAGGTTTCAATGCGCATGGCCTTCAATGTTGAGTCATCGGATTGAATGTTTGAAGTGAAGAGGCTCATTGACTCTCATTCGGTCGATTTTACGACAAGCGACAAGTGGTTGGGTGCGTATTATAGCGGCTTGATATAGGAGTGCAAAGGTGAAATCGTTTTAGACGACACACCGGAGACGCAGGGAGGACAGAGGCGCGCATGAGGTCTCTGCGGATATTGCGTCTCCACGGTGAGTGGTTTCCAAAACTCCTTGACAATGAGATTCCGTGGAGCGTAGATTGATGGCGCAGTCCCTTCCCCCCATTGACTGGAATTCATCATGAGTGAATTACGTTGTTGGGTGGCGCTTTCCTTGCTGACCGGGTTGGGATTGCGCTCGGTCCACAAGCTTCTGGCCAGGTTTGAAAATCCAGACCGGATTCTTTCGCTGACCCTTTCAGAACTGGGTGACGCGGGAGT
>JBAVHJ010000665.1:0-2832 GCA_049685715.1 Terriglobia bacterium
GAACTTGTCTCCGCTCCCGAAATTCAGATTCAAGGTCGAGAGGGTTGTATTTTTACAGAAAATAAAGGAAGCGCTCTTGAGAGGCAACCCCCCAACCGTCCACCCTTGTCGGATGTCCCAAGCCCCATTCCAATCCTTAATTAGGCCTGGAATCACCTTCACGCCATCAAGCTGCTTCGAAAAACCTAGGACTTGTGTTCCACTGCCGGCCCGCCGCCATGTGCCGGGCCACCAGCGTGTGCTGGGCCACCGCCGTGACGAAGCCCTTCAAAATGATCTAGTTCGAGGCGGATGGCAGCCCGGTCGGTCTGGTCAATGACGGCCGCCGCATTGATCCCGATCGCGATCGCGATCGCATCGCTGATTTCATGTTTGGTCGCGCCGCTCTGAAGGGCCTTCTTGATGTGGCCGTCGAGACAGCCTGCGCACCGGGCCAGCAAGGACGCGGCAATTGAAATCAGCTCCTTGGTTTTGAAATCCAGGGATGACGGCCGATAGGCTTCCTTGTAAAACTCGTAATAGATGTCGCGCAACTTCGGCTCAATCATGCTGAGCGACGCGGGGATGAATTTGTTTTTCCCCCGCGGGGATTTGTTCTTCTCAGGCATTGTTCTTTTCCTCCCAAGTGTCGAGTAATTTCCTGCAAGGTATGAAGCCGTGGATGATTCCTCTTCACCGGAAGTCCGGAATTCACGCGGACGGGTGAAAAAGGTCCTGCTCACTCTTCGGTGAGAAATGTGACTGCACCACTGCCCTTCCCGCGAAGCTCCCTGGAGGCCACTGAAATTTCGGTATTCAGGCTTAACAAACCCGCGACTATAAGACCGCAACCCAACCTGGCATCGCAGTCCTGCGGGACGGCGATGCTCTTCCCGCGAGAGTAGTTTGCTAAGGAGAAGCCTGAATACTCTAGCAGAGTGTCCATGGCCAGTGTGTAATAATTTGCAAAAGTTGATGGCTACAATGCTCGTTTCTCCCGGCCCAAGAAACCAAGAGGTATCGGACCCCAAGGCCTTCCGCACATGGGGCATACGTCGCGGCGGGTGCCCCTACGAAAGCTCAAGATCCAGCTGCAAAAGGCCACTCCCGGCGATGGGCTGCACGGATGAAGAAAATGAGCACCCCTGCGGCCGTAATGAATAGGGCATAAAAAATGAAGCGCATTTCACTGGCTCGTGAGAAGAGGATGAACACCCAGCCGCCCAAGGCGACAAGCGCAGGGAAGGGATACAGCCACATCCGAAACGGGCGATTCAAATCCGGCCTGCGTCGACGCAACGCCATGACGCCGAGGGTCTGGCTCAGGAATTGGATCAGGACCCGGATGATCACCAGCGCCGAAATGACGTCCGTCAGTTTCTTCAAGCTGAAGAAAGCCGCGACGACCCCCAGAAAAAGAAGGGACAGATAGGGAAACGAGTGCCGGGGATGGAGGCGGGCAAACACCTTGAAGAAATCGCCCTTGACGGCGGCCGCGTAAGGGATTCGTGAATATCCCAGCAGCAGCGAAAACACGGAGGCGAACGCCGTCCACATGACCAGCACCGTGATGACCTGGGCGGCGCGGGTGCCATACAATCGCTCCATAAAGATGGAGGCAATAAAATTGTGGATGTGATTGGGATCCGACACCAGGGCGGTCGCCTCCCGCCAGGGGATCACGCTGATGACTGATAGGTTCATCAGGAGATAGATCGCCGCCACTGAGGCGATGGACAACAAGACGGCGCGCGGGATCGTCCGGCCGGGATCACGCACTTCGTCTCCCAGGAAGCAGATGTTGTAGTACCCCCAGTAATCGTAGACAGCAAATCTTGAGGCGAGAGCCAGCCCCAGGAAGAACTCAGTGGAAAATCGAAAGGCGTGAGGGGGAAAATCAAGGACCTGCCTGGGATTAAAATGAGCCAGCCCGGCGACCACCATCCATCCCACCGTCAAGATCACGCCGCTCCACAACAGAATCGAGAGTTTTCCAATCGTGGTGATCTTGCGGTACAACAAGGCCACGGTCAGGGCGACCACCCCCAGGGCCACCAGTTTGCCCTGGAGCGGGGTCATCCCCTTCCATAAAAAGGCCATGTACTGGGAGAAACCAATGGCACCCGAGGCCACCGACAATGGCGCGCTGAAGAGGATCATCCAGATAAAGAGAAAGGACATGAGCCGGCCCCATCGATCCGGCCCGTACGCCTCTCGCAGATAGAGGTAAGAACCGCCGGAGCCGGGCAGCGCCGCCCCGAGTTCCGCCCACACCAGCCCGTCGCACATGGAGGTCAGAGCGCCGAAAATCCAGCCCAGCATCGCCTGCGGGCCACCCATGGCCGCAAGGATCGCCGGGAGCGTGATAAACGGCCCGACACCAACCATATCGATCATGTTCAGGGCCGTGGCCTGCCACAGGCCGATACCACGAATCAACTGGGGCGAAGTGTTTGGGGAGGCTGTCATGAGTCAAATGTGGTTTGAGCAAAACGGGTTCGGGTCTTGCCAGCCGGTTAAAGATTGGGCAAGAAAGAACGCGAAGCCCGGTCAACCGGGCTAAGGACTCCCTAACATCGGCTCACCCGCCGGTAAACCGGCGGGCTGTCTAAACTCAAGCCCTGTGAACAGGGCCGAGAATCATGCCAGCAGGGCCGGGGCTTTCGCCAACAGAGCGGGGACTCTCGCCGCTCAGGTTGCTTGTTGTGAGGGATCGATGAATGTGACGACGAGCGACAATGACACTCCAATTAATGAAATCTCAAAGCCCCTTACCGTGTCACAGTTTTTTCTCATCCTCAACAACTCCCCCGTTTTCCTTGCACCCTAAAGCTATTTTCTTCCCTGCACGCG
>JBAVHJ010000666.1:0-1737 GCA_049685715.1 Terriglobia bacterium
GTACCGGCAGGCGGAAGTTATTGCGCTGAAAATGGAAGACAAGAATGCTACTGCCTATGTGCTGAGCGGGATGGGAGATGTAGCTTTGGATCGGGGTGATCTTGCCCTCGCCCGAAAACGATACGAAGAAGCTTTTGCCCTTAGGAGTCAAGCCGGAGAAAAACAGACTGCAGCGGAAAGCCGTGTCTCTTTAGCGCAACTCGCCATCGAGGAAGGTCACGCTCCGGATGCCGAAGCTTCGGCGCGTGCATGCATAGAACAATTTCAGAAGGAGCAACAGGCGGACGACGAACTCACTGCCAGAATTGTGCTCATCAACGCGTTACTTGCTCAGGCCAGACTAAGCGAAGCTCAAAGAGAGATGGAAGCAGCTCAACCGCTTGGAAACAAGAGCCAGAACCGCTTTCTTCGTTTGCAGTTCGAGTTGGCCTCGGGCCGAGTTCTCCTAGCGTCCGATCATCCGGACGCGTCGCGCCCACTATTTCAGCGAGTAGCGGGTGACGCACACCGCTATGGATTCGTCGGTATCGAGTTGGCGGACGACCTTGCGCTAGCGGAATTTGCGAACAAAACAAAGCATGGTTCGCAGGCCCAAATGGAGCTGCGTGCTTTGCAGAAGTCAGCTAGTTCCAAAGGCTTCGGACTGATCGCGCGCAAAGCATTCCAAGAAAGCTCAAATCCGCCGAAGCAAGCTGGCACCAAGTAGTGGGAACACGAGCACTTCTTTCTTCAACCTCGGGTGCGTGGCGGGCACCAGAACAAACACAATAGAAAAAGCGATTCTCCCTTGAAGTTCGGCGGCTTCTCACTCGAAATGCATCCAGAACTTCTTGAACTCCAGCTAAGCCGGGATACGACAGATTCCGTCTGACGCGATCGTTGGGTAGTGTGCGCAAAGGTCTAATGCAAAGTGTATGAAACAGTCTGAGATGTAAATCCTTTTTGTAAACCCCAGGCAGTTTTGGATTCGAGGTAGAGTCGTCGTCCCTAAATCATTAAGAAGACAAGGCAGGTCAGAATCGGAAGCGACGACCTGGTGCCTGCCCAAGGGCTCAATCGGAGAAGAATGAGATCGCCGATTGTCGCGAAGGCCGCATTTTTACTGTCCTCGCTGAGAATTGCCATGAGACAGATTCTTATGGGTGCCCCGATTGGGTGCCCCAAGCGGCAGCTCCGACCACCGCTAACCCCCTGTTGAACCCGATACTTGGTCCGGGGCACCCACAAAAGCCGCACCAGGGGCTCACTTCAGAGCGATCACGAAAATGTAAGTGATTGAAAAACAGTGGTCGGGGAGAGAGGATTTGAACCTCCGACCCCCTGGTCCCGAACCAGGTGCTCTACCAGGCTGAGCCACTCCCCGACTGACGGCCACCACGGGAACAACGTGGCCACTCGAACTGAAACAGTATAGCATTCTGCGGTTGGCGATTGGCTCGCTTGGGCTGCAGGCTACGGTCTCGAACAGACGCTGATTCCTGCGCTCTGGTGCAAGCACTCATTTCAGGAAGTATCGAGTTTCTGACGCTGTCACGCTGCACAGTTCTCGGCACTGGTGTTGAAGAGATCGTCTTGCTGACGCGCCGTGCCGTCGCCGCCTGCCGGCGCGCGCGGGTCCTGCTACAATCTTGGTCATAGTCGCGATTTACCGCTATTAAAACGTTTCTATGCTGGCTTTTACTGCTGGAAGGCTGTTGACTCCGACTGATGCCGTCGAGCATCCTCTGGTGCTTGTCG
>JBAVHJ010000667.1:0-7487 GCA_049685715.1 Terriglobia bacterium
CGTCCGGACAACTCGAATCCTATCGTTTTCGAGCGCCAAGGTTTGGTGATTGCCGAGGGGAGGCGCCGGGGAACTTGAGGCGCGCCCCGGGGTGGGACGCAACAATTCGATGGTCAGATTGTGAAAGGGTTTCCCGCCTCGATTGCGGACCCGGTGGGTGACCGGACCAGCCTTAAAGCGCACCTCACCTCTCTTGAGAATCAGGTCCTCTTCTTTTTGACCTAAGGTTTGGGATTTGAGGATCGAGTCTCCGAAGGTGACAAAAACATAGTCCTCCGCATGGATATGAAACAATGTTGTCTTCCAGGGAGGGACTTTGACATCGAAAATTCTAACAAAGGAATTCTCCTCCTTGAGGTGGTGGAAGGGTTCCCGAATGATGGGCACGGGCGTCTGTGCCTGTAAGCTCAATCCAATGAAAACCAGGGCACCAAGACCTGCCAGCCACTTCATACTCACTCCTTTGTTCCCCCAGGCCAGAGGATACTCATGGTTGCCGCGCGCACGTTGGACCGAATCATCAATGTGCTCAATTCTCCTTCAAACATACGAGTGACGCCGTCGTGACCTCTTGGCCCGGGAAATGAGAATCATTCCTGAGATGAATCCTCCAATATGTGCAAACCAAGCCACCCCACCCCCCGCTTGTGGTGTCATCGCAAAAGAAGAAAAACCACTAAGAAATTGCTCCACAAACCAGAACCCCAAGAGAATTACTGCGGGAAGTTCGATTATTGGCCAGAATACAAAAAGAGGAATCAGAGTCAGGACCCGGGCGGCGGGAAAGAGCAGTATATAGGCGCCCAGCACCCCCGCGATGGCGCCACTGGCTCCCAGAGAAGGCACGAGCGAGGACCAGTTGAAAAGGACGTGCGCGAGGTTACCCAACAAGCCACAGACCACATAGAATCCCAGGTAGGGGAAGTGCCCGAGATAGTCCTCGACATTGTCCCCAAAAATCCACAGATACCACATGTTTCCGATCAAATGAAGCCACCCCCCGTGAAGAAACATGGAGGTGAACAGGGTGACCAGCTCCGGAAGGGCATTGGGATTCAGTGAGAGGACAGAATCGAGCCACCGGAGTGGAACCAACGCATAGAGCTGAAAGAAGGCTGGAAGGTGTCTGCCCAGCATCAGCTCCTGCACGAAAACCACGCAGTTGACGAGGATGAGCGCCACCGTAACGAACGGAAAGGTTCGTGAAGGAATGTTGTCACGGAAGGGGATCATCGACTCCTGCTTTCCGGCGTGATTCTAAACGTTTTCCGCAAAAGATTCAAAAGCGCACTGAATCTTCAAGGAGGGCTTGAAATTGATCTCTATTGAACCAGCCCAGCTACGAGGCGTCGAGGGGAATATGGTTTTCCACTTCGGAAGACTATTCGAATTCTGCGAGCATTCCTCAAATTGTCGAGGGGATTCCCTTCAATGACCACAAAGTCTGCAACCGTGCCAATTTCAATGGAACCGAAGTCTTCCTCATGTCCCAGGGCACGGCTGGCATTGACCGTGGCTGCCTTCAACGCATCAAATGAAGGAATCCCTGCTTCGACGAGTGTCTCGATTTCCTGGTGAAGTCCAAACCCCGGTGCGACGAATTGATTGGGAGTATCAGTCCCGGCGATCAGGATCCCCCCGGCCTCGAAGAAGGCTCGAACAAATTGCTTTTGACGGGGCCACGCCGATTTGTAGATGTCGGGATCGCCCACGTCCATAGTGAAGTGCTGCCATCCTTTCAAGAGGTCGGGAGGGGCGTGCGAGTACTTGACAGCCTCTTGCTTATCTTCGGTGTCCTCTCCCAGTGTAGCAAAGACTTTCTGAAACCAGAGAGTGGGGGAGAGGGCGACGCGATTGGCCACCATGCGCCGAATCAGGTCGGAGAGTTTTTCTGGGACCACCTGTCCCCACGCGGCATTGGTCGCTTGCCAACCCTGGGAGAATCCCAGGGCGTGTTGAGAGCGAACCGTCTCAGGGTCTAGAAGGGCGGCATCGGCAATCCCGGAGAGATGGGTAATGATGTTGATGCCGAGCGTGGTCGCCTCAAGGGCGTTGGTGCTGCCGAGATGCCCCATGACACGCATCCCCCTTCGATGCGCCCCATCAATGACGCTTTTGGAAAGGGGAGGGGGCAACTGCGCATAAATCTTGGCGAATTTGGCCCCTGCCACAGCTCGGGCTCGAACGGCTTGTTTGACTTGATTCGCCGTCGTTACGACTGTCATGTGGGACCACGCTGCCGGGGGAGAAGTAATAAGCGGGCCGCAGACCTCCATTCGCGGGCCCGGAAAGTCACGGGAGAGGGATTGACGTCTGATGCGGAAAAGTTTTTCCGAGGGATTTCCTGCCTCCAAGATAGCTGTCACGCCGTTGGCCAGAAGAATCTTCAGCATCGATACTTCGTCGTTGCCCCACTCCAGATGAACGTGGGTGTCAATCAGGCCGGGAATCACGAATAATCCTCGACCATCAATGGAGTGGCTGGACCCGATGCCTTCTTCCCCCGAATCCTCCTTTCCAAGCTTGAGGCTCTTGAGGTCATCTTGAGTGGCAGGCCGCAAATCGACGATCCGGTCTCCTGCGACCACAATCGTCATATCGGGCCTCAACGCCGTGGCCGCGCTCAGGGCGTTCACATTGACGACTGTGACACCGACAATCAGAAGCCTCTCTGTCGACCGCTTGCGAATTCGCAATGATTCTCCAAAACTGGCACAGGGAAGGAGCGGTTCGAGGAGAAGCAAGACGAATGTAACCGCGACTGCTGTAAGAGATGTGCTTTTCAGATGAAACCTGTTGAGGTGGCAGATCATCTAATGATGTTTTCCATGAGGGTGGCTTTTGATTTGTAGAATGAGCCCGAGATCAAGGGACTATTGAAGGGATCTACCCGCACTCCACGGACCAGGCTCCGCTACTCAAAGAAGCAGAACGTTCGTCGGGATGGGGTTGTACTAATCCGGGGACAGCCGATCCCGATCCTCCCCTTTAGCGTGAAGGTAGGACCGCCTTTCTCGCCGTCGCTGTCCTTATCGCACCCGATGTCCCTCGGCCGATTGATGGTTCCGCGACATGCGGTGGATCGACAATGACAGGGGACCGTTGTTGCATCATCATCGGCAGGGTCGAACCAATAATCGTAGGTCAGTTCCTCTCCGGAGACGACGGGCCGCCGGGCAACGACCCAGATATTATTCCCCTCGAATTCTATGAGGCAGTTGGGGTCGCAACTGTGGTTGATGTAAATCGCGAGGTTCCCGTTCACTCCTCCATCAATGCCGTATCCATTCTCCAGGTCGAACAGGTAAGTGACCTCGAGTTCACTGTAGAGCTGTTCCCGACGATCACACTCCTCGGCTGATATTTCCTCTCCCAAGTACTGGATGATCCGCTGACCAGGAGCAATGGTAACGGTCGCAAAGACCCCTCGATCGTGGATGGAAGACTCCCTCAGCTCCATGAGCTCACGAGAGGGATCCTTGTACGAAGAATCTGATGGCTGTTTGACTTTCTTCTCTGTCATCTTGTCTTTCAGGTCGCTGGGCCACCCGGAGACTCGAAATGGGCCAAGGCTATCCAAGCGCTTGAAGAACGTCTTCAACGTGTCCCTTGACTTTCACCTTCGCGAAGATCTTCCGGATCCTCCCATCCTTTCCAATGATCACTGTCGTGCGCTCAATTCCCATAAATTTTCTGCCGTACAGGCTCTTTTCCTTCCATACTCCATAGGCCTTCAGAGTTTGTTTGTCTTCATCACACAACAATGGAAACGGGACGCTATATTTGTTCGCGAAACCCGCCTGAGCCTTAGGACTGTCGGCACTCACTCCCAGCACGACGGCGCCCTTTTTCCGGATCTCATTTTGGTGATCACGGAAATCGCAGGTCTCCGTCGTGCAACCGGGGGTGTTCGCCTTGGGGAAGAAATAGAGAACAATGTCTTTCCCTGTGAAGTCCTTCAAGCGAACCGGCCGGCCGGAGCTGTCGGTCGCCGCAAAATCGGGAGCCTTGTCGCCTTCCTTGAGCATGGAATTACACCTCGAAGAGATGGTCTCAATTGAATTGATCGTCCTAGAGCGGTCTCTATTCTATGTGGACTTGTCCCATTGTCAACGGTCGTGAAAGGAAATGTTTTGATGGGCCGATTGCGTAAGGGTAAAATCACCGGCTGGGAGGGGAGGAAAATCAGCCGTGTCGAAGAAATGGTGGATCGCTCTGGGCGTGATCGTTGTTCTGCTGGGGATTGTAGTGGCCGTGCCGCTTCTTGTGAATGTGAACGCCTATCGGGACGTTATCGAAAGACGTCTGGGAAAGGCGCTCAACCGCCAGGTTGTGTTGCACGACCTGCGGTTATCTCTTTTGCCCGTCGCTCTTGAAACCAAGGATGTGCTGATCAGCGATGACCCCTCCTTCCGCAGTGGTGATTTCGTCAGGATTGAGCGCTTCCGGCTGCACCTTGACCTCTGGCCCCTCCTGCGACGTCAAATCCAGGTCACCTCGCTCGAGATGATTGGGCCCACTGTTTGGCTTGTTAGGAACTCACAGGGGGAATGGAATTTTTCTTCAATGGCTGAATCAGAGGCAAAGGCACCCAACCCCACCGCGGCCAGCAACGCAACTGCTGCAGCCCCGCTCCGTATCCGTTCCTTGGATATTTCCAATCTAGCCATAAAAAACGGACGGATCGTCATCCTTGATCAGACCCATCCCAATGACCCCAAGAGTTATGATGCCCTTGAGTTAACGGCCCGGAACATTTCAGCTCGATCCGCGTTTTCATTCTCATTGACCTTAAGGAGCATCATGGAGAAGGAGCCTGTCCATTTTCAAGGGCAGGTGGGCCCGCTCGACCTCAATAACCTGGTAAACTCACCTGCCAGGGGCACTATTGAGGCGAAATCCCTTCATGCAGGGAAAGTCAGATTCGAGAATCTCAAGGGACAATTTACTGTGTCTCAAGGCACCTTGAAAATTAACCCGTTGGATTTTGATATTTACTCCGGGCATGAAAGCGGGACGATGGCCGTCAACTCTCTTCAAGCCCGGCCTTCGCTCGAGCTCACGAGTCACTTGAGCCGAATCGATGCCAACCAATTGCTCTCGAGCAACAGTTCGTCCAAGAACTTGTTTTACGGTCTGCTCAGCGGTGATCTTTCATTGGAGATACGCGGGGAGAATCAAGCGCAGGTATTACGCGAGTTGACCGGGAGGGCTGCTGTGGAACTGCAGAACGGTAAACTGGCGCACGTGAGTATTGGCCACCAGATAGCTCTCGTGGCAAAGCTGGTGGGAGTCGGCTTCCCCGAGGGCGAAACCCCCATCAATAAGATGGCTGGGAACTTCGACATCGGTGACAACTGGGCTCGGACCAATGACCTTCAGATTGAAATCCCCGATCTCAGCTTGCTGTGTCAGGGAGGGTTCAACTTTGAGAGCGAGTTGAACTTCAATGTCCTGGCCACATTCTCTCAAGGGGCCAGTCAAAGGATCCGGTCAGAGAATCCCCTGGGTGGCCTGCTCTCGGGTCTCCTGGAAAATCAGAACAAGCAAGCCACAGTCCCTATTCAGGTCACGGGGACGTTTCAGGCTCCTCATTTTAGGCTGGACAGCCAGCGACTCCTGTCTCTGAGGAAAGGACAACCCAATTCACCTTCCAACATCGGGAATACCATCCTGTCCCTCCAGGATCTCTTCAAGAAGAAGAAGAAATAGCGGAGCCCCTAAGAGGCGCAGGTTTTAAAACGCAGTCCCGCCTTGATCCAGGTACCGCTGATGGTTGGCCACCGGGTCGCGGCAGCCTTTGAATCGACGTCGGGGCGACCAAGGATATTTGCAGGCAAACCTCAGGCTTAAAATAAAGATGAAATCGCAAATTCACCGGACAGGGATCCCGAAATGATTCACAGCTTTGCGTCGTCTCTGCTTCTCAGCGGGATTCAGATTTTCCGTTGGCACAGGGGGCAAAAGTGGGTTCCGCGGCTTGAAACGACGGTGCGCTTGATGATGCCGGGACAGCCCCTTCGAAGGCATCTTTCGCCGGTGCGTCCGTAGACCCGGTGCTCTAATTGGAACTCACCCAGGACATTGGTGGCGCCTACAAAATCTGAAATGGAAGAGCCTCCAAGGTCAATGGCATCCTGCAACGTCCTAACAAGGAGTGCAAAATATTTCAGCAACCGCTGCTTCGAGAGCCGGTGTAATGTTTGTTTGGGATGAAGGCGTGCAGTAAACAAGCTTTCGTCTGCATAGATGTTTCCAACCCCCACCAATAAATGCTGGTTCATCAGGGCAGCTTTGATCATGCCACGGCGTTTCCAAAAAATCTTGAGGAATTCATCGCCTGAAATCTTCAGGGGATCGGAAACAGGGATTACGCCAGCCGGCTGATTTCGCTCCCCGAGTTTGGCAATCCCCCGGGCAGCTCGCCGCCGGGTGAGCGGTCGGGACGCATTCTGGGAATGAAAAATAGGTCGCCAGTCCTTGACGAAGAGCATCCTGCCAAACTGGCGGGAATCGCGGAAACAAAGTCGCATACCGGGGGGGTCGAGTTCAAAGATCGCATGAGTGTGCCGATCGGTGCGCACTCCCAGCAGCAGTTGCCCGGTCATTCCCAGCCGGATGACGACGAACTGATCTCCCTCTTGAGGAGTCTCGATTTGCATGATCACGGATTTTCCATGACGAAAGATGTCCGTGATCCGGGAGGCGAAATAACGCTCGACCGGGTGTTCAAGCTGTGGACGGAAGTACCGGGCGCGAGGAAATTCAATCGACAGAATCCTGGAATTCAGGATGTGGGCGCGCAGGCCACGGACAATCGTCTCAGCTTCTGGCAGTTCCGGCATCAGAACGTCCCCCCCTTTTCGGCTCACCGTTCCAAATCATTTTGTAGCAAAGCGAACCCAATTTCACATGGCCCCCCAGTCAGGCAGCGGTCCCATTCTATCTTTTTTGTTTGTCAAACTCGACCGAGAAACCTACAATTCAATTCCTGGCTACAACGTTCGATCCCGGCCGGCAAGTATTTGAACCCGGGTTGAACAAAGATGGCCCCCGGGTCGAGCCTAAAGATTTGTGGGCTTTCGAGAATTGGTATCCCTTTATGAAACAACTGAAGGTTTTCATTCTTGGCGTCGTCCTCATCCTGGTGGGGTTTGGATGGTATTTTTCCCAAAAGCGCGGATCAGAGGACCAGCCCGCCGAGGTGGGGAAGTCAGCCCCTGATTTTTCGTTGAAGAATGCCAACGGGCAGAGTGTACGACTTTCAGACTTCCGTGGAAAATATGTCGTGCTCAATTTCTGGGGAACCTGGTGTCCGCCTTGTGTTGAGGAGGCGCCCTTTCTTGAACAGTTGAACCGCCGCTTTGCCGCGACGGCCCCCCAAAAGATCTCCGTTCTGACCGTCAGCGTGGACAGCGACTGGGAGCCGGTCAAGAAGTTTACACAAGAAAACAACCTGTCCTTCACCATCCTCCTCGATACCCACC
>JBAVHJ010000668.1:0-5438 GCA_049685715.1 Terriglobia bacterium
TTCCATATCAGGTTCGGCAGGAAGATCGCAAACGCAATGAAGCCGCCAATCCAAATCCACTTGCTGGCGAAGACCTTCCGCTCCTCGGTAAGCAACAGGCCCACCACCACCGCCAAGCCAAACACCGCCATGGAGTACTTGGTCTCCAGGCCCGTGCCCGCCAGCACGCCGAACCACAGCCACAGCTTCTGATTTCCTGTCTTGATCGTGCGGATGACCACATAGGCGCAACCGGACCAGAGGAGCGGCTCGAAGGCGTTCATGGTCAAGATGTGATGGAGGATCAGGTAGACCCCCGCGCAGGCTGTACACAAGGCCGCGAACGCTTGAGAAAAACGTCCGCCACCCAGTTCGCGCGTGATCACTCCGGTGAGCCAGACCAGCGCAAGTCCGGCCATCGCGGGCAACAGATGGACGGCGAACACCGAAGTTCCGAAGACGTGCCGCGTCAGCCAGGCGGCCAGCGCGATGAGGGGCGGCTGGTCGACGTATCCCCAGGCGAGGTGCTCACCGCAGGCCATGTAATACAGCTCGTCGCCAAAGTACCCGTAGCGGTTCGCGGTCAGCAGATGCAGCAGCGTCAATGAACCGGCTATGTACCAGACAAAGGCAGGTCCACTGGCGAACCAGGATTGTTCCTTGACCGGTTCATGGGGAATCGCCTGAGGTGTGGACATGAATGACTCCTTATTAGGAGTGGGCGGTGGGCAGTGGGCAGTGGGCAGTGAGCAGTGGGCAGTGGGCGGTGGGCAGTGGGCGGTGAAACGGAGTCAAATATTGTCCACCTCGAAGCCGCATCATTCCAAGGAACTCAAAGACTTGCAGGATGATGGGGTCACATCATCCCGGACGGCTGCTCAGATCCACACGACCCATGGACGCTAGGAAAAAATGTGTGGAATACGAACGCATTATGCCCCTGCGACTGTCAGCTCCGTTAGGGAAAAGGGGACAGACACCTCTTTCAAAGCATTTTTCGAATTTCTATGAGAACAGGTGTCTGTCCCCGTCAACTTGACAGAGTTGGAGGAAGGCAACTTCGGGTGTTCACTTGGTCAGAGCATTTCCGCAACACCCCGTTGAGAACCGGCCCCCTCGTTTGAAACAATTTAAGCCGCGGTCCCGCCTGCCTTTCGCGATCGATACCAACACAAAAGGAACAGGAATCCCGGGACGGCGAAGGCCAACCACGCCCAGCCTTTCGGCAGGCGGTGCGCGGTGGCAAGGTGAACCATGTAAAACACCAGGAGGCTTCCGACCGTAATGCTCCCCCCAAGACCCTCCCTCCACCAACCAAGGATCATTCCAGCACATATCCCGAACGGAAAGAACAGTAGCCCCAGCCACTCTGTTCAGGTGGTGGGATTGATTCCTTCCCCTACGACAAAGAGCAACAATATCCCCATGCTGGCGATGCTCCACACTCGAGCGGTCCAACGGACCATCCGAGTCAATACACGTTTTCTCTCGGTTTGCTTTTCCATAGAGACCTCATACAAACTTTGGAACTAGAGTTACATGGGGTAAGTGTGAAATCTTCGCGGTAAGGGCGCATAGCTATGCGCCCCTACGTTGAATCATGCGCGATCTTGTAACATTTTCAATGACGTTCGTATTAGTTCTAAGGGAAGTTTTGGCTACGACACTCTTGTCGACCCAACGGCGTGCGGATCAACCCAGCGCATAGCGCCCTCCGTAGCATGCGCTTGTTCAAGGCTAACCGAAGCTATCTGATCGGGGATCCCAGAAATCACCCTCCAGACCCAGGCCGGCAAAAATCGCGCGCATCTCATCTGGCTTAGGGCGCCGGGAATTCTCTTGCAATCGAGTTGAATACCACGTCGTCGCAAGTGTCCAGAGCTGGTCAATCCTCACGAGCGGCCGCATTGGGTATCCATGCACCGTGCACCACTCGCGAACCCGTTCTTCCGACCGGAAGAAGAGCATGTTGCCTCAGGTGAAAACAATATCGTCCCACCACTTCGCCGCCGGAACTAGGCAGTGGAAGAGCCAGGTGCATGGCTCAGGGCCCTCAAGGCCTACCTCAAGATGAAGCGGCTCGCCTGTTTGCCCGCAACGGGAGTGAACCTCACCTGGCCGATGTAGCGCCGCGGGGACCCCCAGGGCGTCCCATGCGCAGTTGGCGAAGTATTGCTTACCACCCACGATTACGACGTGCTGTGTCGGGACGCCCGAGAAGGGGGGCGCCATGATGATTGACGACCCATCCGCCTCAAGGACGAGTACCCTCTGCGCCCGCAGTCTCACATAGGCGTCCAGTACACTTCGAACATCGGAACCGGCAAGCTCGGCCACCTCTCCCGGTGATGGCCTACGCCCCGTCTCGGCGAAGTGCCTGTAGACCGCTAACTTTATCTGCGTATCGAAATCCATTGTTTCCTCACATCCATCCACCGTTCCCGCGTCCTAAGGAGATGCGGTTGAGCAGCCGCCTATTTCATGGGTCGGGTGGAAGCGCACGTGGGGCCCGATTCACAACACGAAAGGCCTCAATCCCTCTCAATCTAGAGAAAGATCGTTTCTTTGTAAACTCGAACAACAACACCAGTATTGGCATTTATGTCTATTTTCTTGTATGTACCTTTTCCCTTGGGAAGAAACGGCTCGTCTGGCTCTGTTCCTGTAGAATCACGCACAATCCATACAAAGGACTCTTCGTCTTTCGAGTATTCAAATTCAGCGGAGATGTGATTCTTCGGAAACCCCTGAGCTACAGCGATGGAATACGCCTCCTTGCACGAGATGATCTTGGCTTTGCTTGGATTCTGCCCAATGTTAGGAAGCTTTATTTCTTCATTTATTGAACCATCATCGTTTAGAGCGAGTTTTGTGTAGAAGGCATTCAGTCCTTTAGCGGAATCCGAGAACCGAAACAATAGGTCATATGCACCTAGTCGTAAGTTTTGCTCATAGAGAGCCGGAAATTCTCGCCGAAGTCTCTGTAAATCAAGCCACTGACCTTCATCAAACTTTAATCTCTTGGCAAATTCCCGACCCAGTTTCCCTTGAAGATATGCTTCAAGACGGGCTCTAACATTGGGGGGGAGTTCGTTCAGACTTCTGAAGATTTTCACGAGGTGACGCTGCTCATAGTAGATTGAGAAACGCTCTCCTCTGAAACCTGAATCAACATCGCACTTCTGTCCGAGAGCATGACCGGAACACAACAGAGCTAGAATTGTCCCAAGCAGAATTTTCATCTCTCCCCTCACAAAGTACCGTCAGATGCTCAACATTGATTGGATTGCGCCACTGCCTCGCCTTGTTGCAAGGCGTTGTATCGAAGGAAAAAGAGAATGCGCACGCAATGCTCCCCGACAAGATGATTCTATGTTAGGGTCGGGTCTCTAAAAACAACAAGTTGAACTTTGAGGCCCGGCCCCATCGTTTTTCGCAGTGGATGGCGTTGGCGAGTAATTCTTGAGAGTTGAGCCAATGAGTGTTCCCTCCATCATCTGTTAGTACAGGCATCCTTTCTTTGCAAGGCAACTTAGGATCATTCTCTTTTGCAGTAGTGCCTTGCCCCAGATACAAACAAACTAGAGCAGCTACTATTAGTCTCATGTTAACGAATACCTTTACGGCCAGTATTAGTCACGCCGCCAAGCGCCCGCGGAGCGGGGTGGGCTGCATGCGATGTTGCGCGATCACTCCAACGTGAATTCCTGATAACGCTCAGGGGCGTATCGAGTGGCCAGCAAACGGGTTGCTTCCTCGACTTTGATGTCCTGTACCAAGACGCCTTCCTGACCATAGGGTAAGTAAGCCTGACACTGGCCTGACGGGGCGATGAGACTTGTCGCCGATTCCTGGAAGCGCAAAGCATAATTAACACTGGCAAAGTAGATCGTGTTCTCCATGCTGCGAAGGATCATCGCCTTCTCGTAGTAAGGCCCGTTGGCCGAGCCCCACTGTGTCTTGGGGACACCTTCACGATTGCTCCCCGTGAGGTGGGGATGAAAGACGATTTTGGCGCCCCGCACCGCCGCCCATCGCACCGTCTCGGGATAGCGCCAGCCCTCATGGCAAATCGTCACTCCAAACTTAATCCCTTTGACCTCGAAGAGTCGCCGGGTATTTCCGGGCACATAGAACTGATCTTCGGTTGGGTCCAGTTGGTTCTTGGTTTGGTATCCCTGAATCTGGCCCTGGCCGTCAATGACAAAGGCGGCAATCTGCCGGCCCGCTTCCGTGAGCCTTTCCATCCCGAGGATCGTGGCCACCGAATATGTTCGCGCCCACTGCGACACGGCCTGGAGTGCCCGTTCCTGCTGCTCCTGATCAAAGGGCAATACTTCAAAATCCTGTCCCCGCAGACCCGGGAGGTAGGCTTCCGGGAAACACACAATCTCCGCGCCCTGGGCCGAAGCCTCGGACAGGAGCCGCTTGATCTTGTCCAAGCCCTCATCAAGCGTTGAGGCAATTCGAGGCGACGCCAGGGCAATGATCATGGATGAGCTCCGATGAGAATGGATTCGACTAAGATAGTTTGAGCGCCCAACGGTGGGGTTCAGGCGAATGCTGAAGCGCATCGAAGCCCGTCGCCTGCAACCGCATGTTGGGCCGCATCGAGGACGCAAATAGCTGGGTCACCTAGCCCTCGTGGCGTCGCAAAAAGGCTAAGGTCTTCTGATTGAATTCCTCGACCTTCTCATAGATTGGCGCGTGCGCACACCCTTCAAAGATCAATAGTTCGGAGCCGCGAATTGCTCCTGCCATCCGGTCTGCAAAACGCGTCGATGTCAACACATCGCGGCGCCCAAGGGTTATCTGAGTGGGCGCAGTGATCCGACCCTGTTGCGCCTCGGCATCGTGGGCAATCACGGCATCTGACTGCTGAAGGAAGGCCGCCAGAGGTTGTGCCGGCCGGCCCCGCACAAACTCGGCCAAGGATTGGATGTACTCGGGCTTGGCGGCATACAACTCGGGTGTAAAGCACCACGGGAAGATCCCCAGAACGATCATCTCCGGCACGCTTCCCAGCGCTTGGGCTGTTACCCGCCATCCATCGACCACGGTCTTTATGAAAGGGTCGGTCTTGGTCCACCCACTGTGCAGCGACAAGGTCTTGACCTTGTCCGGATACTTGGCCGCCAGCCACATGCCGGTCGCCGCCCCCAAAGACAAGCCCGTGACATGAGCCTTCGAGATCCCCACAGCTTGCATGAATGCGGCGACATCGTCGGCGAATAGCTCGCAGGAGAGGAGGCCTTCGGGTTTGTCGCTTTCGCCTGTCCCACGGAGGTCGACGGAGAAGCAAGTAAAATGCTTCGCGTACTCGGCCACTTGGAAGGCATAACAGGCGTAATCGGCGGCTAAATAGGGAATAAGGATCAGTGGCTCTCCGGTCCCTTGTCGGTCATAGTTCATAGTGATGTTGTTGGCTTTGACTTTTGGCATGGGAGTCTCTCCTAGTG
>JBAVHJ010000669.1:0-6348 GCA_049685715.1 Terriglobia bacterium
GGACGATAGAGCGCGGGTTTTGGGTCCCGATCGATCCACTCATACTTGACATCGCCGACCACCCCGACCACTGTCAGCCAGGGGTTGTTGCTGCTCTCGATCCCCAGTTTGACGCGTTTGCCGATCGGATTTTGATGGGGCCAATACCTTTGTGCCATGAACTCGCTGACGAGGGCGACGGGGGGAGAGTCTTTTCCATCCTGGTCGCTGAGCTCGCGCCCTGCTCTAAGCGGGATGCGCATCAATTGAAAATAATCGGGGCTAATAATCTGGTTCGTAACCGATTGGAGATCCGCGGAATTAAGTGAGGGCATCCCTTCGATGCTGATCAGTGCACTGCTCCCATAATTTCCATAAGGAATATTGGTCGCCACAGCAGCACCTTCCAATCCGGGCAGGGTCCTCAGATTTTGCAGCACCTGCTCATAGAATGCTGCCCGTTGCGGCGGGGTCTTATATTTTGCGGGGGGTAGATTAATGCGCAGGGTGAGGGCATGATTCGGGTCGAGCCCCTGATTCATAGTCAGCAGTGTTCTTAAGCTCTTCACCATCAGTCCGGATCCGACCAGCAGGACCAGGGCCAACGCCACTTCCGCCATGACGAGGAAGCTTCGCAGACGATGCTTCGATTGACCGGCTGTGGCACTGCGTCCGCCCTCCTTCAAGGTTTCGTTCAGGTCGGGCCTTGAACTCTGAAAGGCAGGGATCAGGCCGGACAGGACTCCCGTAAAAATCGCCAGGGTCAGAGTGTACAGGAAGGACCGATAATCAAGGCTGATGTGATTCCAGGCGGCGACGAATTTGGCGATCTCGGGAGGCATATTTGCCAGGATAAGTTCGATGGCCCACTCGGCCAGGAGCAAGCTGAGGGCCGCCCCCAGAAGAGACACCGCAATACTCTCTGTCAAAAGCTGCCGCATGATCCGCCAGCGACTGGCACCCAGCGACAGCCGCACTGCCATTTCCCGTTGGCGGGTTGTGGCCCGGGCGAACTGGAGATTGGCAACGTTGGCGCAAGCGATCAGCAGCACAAAGGCGACGGCCACAACAGACATCAGGGTATACTGGCGCGTTAAGTCCTCGGTCACAAAATCCCGCATGGACATGACACGAACTGACCAACCTTTGTTCGTGGTCGGATAAGTCTGGGCGAGCTGCGCCGAAATTGTCTTGAGTTCGGCCCGTGCTTTTGAGATGGACATGCCGGGTTTGAGCAGACCCAGCGCAAACAGGTAGTGGGCATTTCGAACGCCCCGGGCTTTGGAGTCGAGGGCGAGTGGCATCCACAACTCCACGGTCGTGGGGAAGTTGAACCCCGCGGGCATGACACCGACCACCGCATAAGTCCTCCCGTCGATCGTTACATTCTTCCCGACCATGTTGGGATCCGACGCATACCGGCGCTGCCAAAGGCCATGACTGAGGATCACCACCTGTTCGTGTCCGGGGTTTTCCTCCTCGGGGAGGAAAACCCGGCCTACTACAGGTTGGATTCCTACCACCCCGAAGAAGTTCGGGGTCACTTCGAACCCCTGTACTTTCTCGGGCTCGCCCTGGCCGGTCAGGTTGACGTCTGACCAACCATAGGCGGCCATGGCTTCGTAAGATTTGGTCTGGCTCTTCCAGTCCTCAAAGTTGGCGGGGGAGACACTTGATGTGTCATCACCCTTCTGGCTGGGCGCGACTTCGAGAGCGACCACCAAACGATTTTCGTTGGGGATCGACAGAGGCTTCAGCAGAAACGCGTCGGCAACACTGAAGATCGCCGTGTTCGCTCCAATCCCAAGCGCCAGCGTCAGTACTCCCACCGCGGTGAACCCCGGATTCTTTAACAGCATCCGGAAGCCGTAACGAAGATCCTGGAGCAGAGTTTCCATCGTAACCTCCAAAAGGTTTCAGGTGTCGGGTGTCAGGTGTCAGGAAGCGAATTCGGTATGCCGTTTTAGCTCTTCTCGCGTCCGGCCTCTGGCTTCGGTGTCAGGTCGATAAAAATCCCCAGGTCATTCCCCCCTGACACCTGACACCCGGCACCTGATACCTACTCGTATCTCAACGCCACCATAGGGTCCACCCGCGTCGCCCGATGTGCCGGCAGATAACCGGCCAGCAAGGCCACAGCAGCCAGCAGCAACGGGATAAGAATAAAAATCAAGGGATCACTTGCCCGAATGCCAAACAACTGAGACTCGATGAACCGGCCCAGGGCGAACGCCACTGCTATGCCCAAGACGAGTCCCACACTCACCATCCGCGCCACCTCACGCAAAATCAACCAGGCCACATTTTCGCGCGTGGCCCCGAGGGCGATGCGCATGCCGATCTCGCGCGTGCGCCTCGTCACCGTGTACGACATCACCCCGTACAGGCCCACCGCCGCCAACAGGGCCGCCAGAATCCCAAGGCACAAGGAGAGTATCGTCAACAGACGGTCGCTGAAGAGCGACTCATCCACCTGGCTCTGGAGTGTCTTGAGGTTGTATAGCGGGAGATTCGGGTCCTCGTGATCGACGCTCTTGCGCAATGTTGCCATCATGGCCGCCGGCTCCTGGGTTGTCCGCACATAGAATGTGATCTGTCCCAGTTTCACGTCCTGCTTATAGGGAAGAGACACGAAGGAATGGATCTCACTCCGCAGGCTGGTGTGCTTGCTGTCCTTGACCAGTCCAACAATTTCGATATCGGGAAAGGTGTTCCGCGGGGATCCGAAGGCGAACCGGCTGCCGACAGGGTTGCGGCCGGCAAAGAGCCGATGCGCCATGGTCTCGTTAATGATCGCCACCTTCGGGGCACCCGCCGTGTCGCCCTCGTTGAACTCCCGCCCTGCAACCAAGGGAGTGTCCATCGTCGCGAAGTAACCGGGTCCCACCCAGTTCTTGAACACATGCATGTCTTCGTCTGCATGGGGTGCGTACCCTTGCACTGTGATGTTGGACCCCTCATCGCTGTTATCGAACACAGGGATCTCCGCAGCGCTGACCGAACGCACCCCGGGCAAAGCGGCAATGCCTTCCCGCATGTGATCAAACAGGGTCAATGTCCGCGAGGGAGAATAGCGGTTCAGTTCGGGGGCGATGGAGAATTGGATCACGTGATCGATGCGCACACCCAGGGGCAACCGTTTCAATTTGTCAAAGCTCCGGGCAAACAACCCGGCAGTGATGAGCAGCACTGCCGTCAGCGCCACCTGAGAAACAATCAGTCCCTTTCGCAAGCGCACGTGCGACAGGGTGCTAGTGACGCTGGCCCCTTGTTCCTTGAGCGTGTTCTGCAAATTGACCCGGGTCGCCCGCAGTGCGGGGATCATGCCGAATAAAATGGAAGTCAACACGGTAAGGGCCAGGGCGAACGCTATGACCCGAGGGTCAAGGCGGGCCTCAAGCCCCACCGCCTCCAGGCTCACGGGAAGGGCTTCGAGGAACGCTTCAAGCATCCACGAAGCGATCAGCAGGCCGGCGACCCCTCCGGCAAGTGCCAGGAGCATGCTCTCTGTCAGCAATTGACGGACCAGGCGGAGTCGACCCGCACCCATCGCCACCCGGACGGCAATCTCCCGCTGCCGCGCCAGGCCGCGCGCCAACTGCAAGTTCGCCAGGTTGGCACAGGCGATCAGGAGCACCAACCCCACCATCACCATCAGGACGAGCAGCGGCTGCTGAGCATCATGCTGAAGAATGGGTCTGCCATGGGATCCGGCATCCAGCAGGATTTCCTTTTTCAGAAAGCGATCTCGCGTTGTTTCGGACAATCCCAACTGAGGCAACTCGGATTCGAGGATCGATCTGTAGATGGGCAGAAGACCTGCTTCCGCTTGAGTTCGCTTCATGCCCGAGCTCATACGGCCGAGAATAGCGACCCAATGATCCTTGCGATCGTTCAGGCCATCCCAATTTGGTGTCATCCGCGCTTTCATTGTGATGGGGATGAAAAGGTCCGGCAGACGGCCGATTTGTACCCCGGAGAAACCGTCGCGAGACACGCCAACCACTGTGATCGGGGTTTCATTGACGATCAGAACCTTGTTCAGGATCGCGGGATCACCGCCAAACCGGCGTGTCCAGTAGCCGTAACTCAATACCGCTACCGGATTCGCGCCGGGCGCGCTCTCGTCCGCCACGGTCAGAACGCGACCCAGCGCCGGATGCACTCCGAGCACTTCAAAGTAGTTTCCGGACACCAGTTCGCCACTCGCGCGCTCTGTTTGCCCCCCGCCGGACACATTCAGCGTGGCCGGATATCGTGCCAGAAGCCCGGTGAACACGGTGTTGCGCTCACGCAAATCCTTGTACATCGGATACGAGAAGAATGCGGTATCGTCGCTATCGCTCCAGGTATGTCCCGGATTGGGCCCGGGAGAACGCAGGATCACAAGTTCCTTGGGCCGTTCGACTGGGAGCAGCCGGATGAGGATCTGGTCAGTCAGGGAAAAAATTGCTGTGTTGGCGCCAATACCCAGTGCCAGGGTCAACACGGCCACCGCAGTGAATCCAGGGTTTTTGAACAGCATCCGGAAGCCGTAGCGAAGATCCTGGAATAGTGTTTCCATCATTTTCTCCAAAAGGTGTCGGGTGCCGGGTGCCGGGTGTCAGAAGTTTGATCTCAAGGCTACCTCTCTGTTACCTGATACCCAACACCTGACACCTGACACCTCTTCCTCATCCCACGGCCAGCACCAGCATGGTTGCATCGTCTTGAAATTCTCCGCCGCTGAATTCCATGATGGCATTCATCACCTTCTGCTGCAGCTCCGCAGCGCCCAAGTGATGGTTTTCCCGCAACAGTTCGATCAAGCGGTTCTCTCCGAACTCGTCCCCCTCCAGGTTGGTTAATTCGGTCACCCCATCGGTGAAGAGGAAGAGGCGATCGCCGGACGTCAAATCCACCTCCGCCTCCTGGTAGTGTCCATCGCGAAACACGCCCAGGACTGCGCCTCCTTTGGTCAGCCGAAGCAGGGAGCCGTCACGGCGCAGCAGGATCGGGGCGTTGTGTCCCGCATTGGTATAAACGAGTTTCTTTGACCGCGCATAGAGGACACAATAAAACGAGGTGATAAACCTCTCGGGGGCGATGTTGCCACTGATCACACGATTCACCTTGGCGCACAATTCTCTCGGTGAAACCAATTCCGATGCAAAGGCTTTGACTGCCGCCTGGACATTGGACATGAGCAAGGCCGCGGGCATTCCCTTGCCCACCACATCGGCGATACACAGGGCAATCTGCGTGTCACTGAGTTTGAAGACATCAAAATAATCACCGCCGACAGCGCGTGCCGGCTGCCACGCCCCCGAGATTTCAAATCCAGCCATCTGGGGAATATCCTTGGGCAACAATCCCTGCTGAATTTCCCGGGCTTCCTTGAATTCTCTCTCTTGCTCCTGCCAGCGCAAATGGTTGACGGCAGCGGCGACCTGCCCTGCGATGGTGGACAAAAACTTGCTGTCCTGCTCATCGTATTTCAGGCCCGTCTTTCTGCCCCCGACTGCCAGGAAACCCACAAGACCCCCTTCCATTTTGACCGGCACCAGGAGGGACGCCTTGATCTCTTCCAACTTGGATTTCTCCGGGGAGGGGAAATTCTGTCCGTCGACATGGACCAGATCATCCAGGAGATCAATGATCGGGCTGCTGAGGTCAAATCTCAACCGGCTGACATCGTTCTCCAAGAGGCCCACCGAAGAAGCCACTGTGAAAGCCGGCTCATGGGGCGCCCGGGTGAAGATCACAATGGATTCGCTCTCCAGGGCGCCTTGGAGATGTGCCGAGACAATCTCCATTAAAGGCTTGAGTTCAGTCACCTCCCGGATCTTTTCACTCAGGCTCTTTGTCGCCGTTTTCAGGTGCACCAACTTGCGGCGGGAACGCCCGAGGTCCACCTGGGTGCGAAGAATGCCCAGCAGCCGCTCGTTTTCCCAGGGCTTTTGGACAAAATCCTGAACCCCTTGATGCATCGCCTCGACCGCCAACTCGATGGTTCCCCATGCGGTCATCACGACCACGGGGAGCGTGGCGTCGAGCTCGCGGATTTGAGAAAGCAGGTTCAGTCCTTCCTGCCCGGAAGTCGTGTCGCGGGCATAATTGAGGTCCATCAGAAGGATGTCAAAATTCTGATTTTTAAGAGTGGTCATGACAGCGGCAGGGGAAGTGACTGTTTCGGTGTGAAACCCTTCCCCCTTTAGCAACAAGCGCAGTGCTTCCAGGACATCGGCCTGGTCGTCCGCGATCAAAGCCCTGGGTCGGGCAGGATTGGCATTCATCGTAGTATGGGTATCCATAATTCCTTGTCTGTAAGAGGTGTCAGGGGTCGGGTGTCAGGTGTCAGTTGAAAATGACCTGAGGATCTTTTTCCAC
>JBAVHJ010000670.1:0-1882 GCA_049685715.1 Terriglobia bacterium
TCGAGCAGAACTATTCCCAGATGATTCGCGTGCGTGACGCGGCGCGCCTCTCTGGCATGAGTAATTCCCACCTGATGTGTTTCTTCAAGCAAACGACGGGCCAGTCGTTCCTGGCATACGTAACTCACTTCCGCATCGCGAAGGCCCAGACGCTCCTTGCAACGACAGACCTGTCGATTTCGGAGATCGGCCAGGAAGTTGGTTTTTGTGACCAGAGCCATTTCGGGTTGGCGTTCCGCAAGTTGCTAGGAACTACGCCGCTCGCTTTTCGCAACCAGGTCCACGGTTCCTCCGCGAAAACTGCAATGCGGGTTGTAGCCCATTAACTGCCAGGAGATGGCAGTTGGCTAGCAATGGAAGGATGCCTCGAAGGAGACGGTGACCCTCTACCTCGATGGGAAGCGAGCGTGAGAAACGACTGGGCAGGGCGCTACCAATTTAAGAAGCGCTCTGCGCAGGAATCCGACAACCTACCCGAAAGGCCAGCTTTCGGAGAGAAGTGGCTTTTGGTTAGCCTGGGAAGGTGAGGGAACACGACTGGACGAGGGTTCTTGGATGGCCTGGATATAGGGTTTATCGCATGGAGATTGACGAGCATGGCAAGAAGCTGAAGCTGTGGGTGAGGCGGAAGAAAGCGGGATTGAAGTTGATTTGCTCGCGTTGTGGGCAGCACGTGCCAGCCCGTAGGATCCACGAAGTCTGCGAGCGGGAAGTGCGCGACCTGGCCTGCTTTGAGTACACGACGACAGTGGTGGTGGAGACGTACCGGGTGAAGTGCCCGCGCTGTGGGATACGGGCCGAGAGTGTAGCGCAGCTACCGAGTAAGGCACCCTACAGCAAGCGCTTCGAGGAGGCGGTGGGGCAGGCTTGCGAGAGTGCGGCGGCGCGCCAGGTGGCGCGGCACATGGGTCTGGCCGCGAGCACGGTCCGAGCCATCGATCTGCGTTATTTGGAGCGATGGGACGCCAAGCGGCGCAAGCCACCGCTACGACAGATGGGGGTGGACGAAATCTACCGGGGCAAGAAGGGTAAGTTTCTCACGGTAGTGTGCAATCTAGAGACGGCGGAGCCCCTGTGGTTTGGCAGGGAGCGGAAGAAGGAGACGCTGGATGATTTCTTTCGTAGCCAGTTGGTCAGCCGGCAGCGGAAACGGATCGAGGCGGCGTGCGTGGATATGTGGGAGCCGTTCCGGCTCAGCCTGGAGAAGTGGGCTCCAGGATGCCGCATCATCTATGACAAGTTCCACATCCTCCAGCACGCCAACGACGCGGTGGACGAGGTGCGGCGGGCAGAGTTCTTCCGTAAAGGGCGGAAAATGCGCGATGTGATCAAAGGGAAGAAATGGCTTCTGCTGAGCCGCTGGAAGAACCTAGCCAAGAATCAACGCGGCGTGCTCAACCGGGTTTTCCATCTGAATCGGCGGGTGTTCAAAGCCTATCTGCTGAAGGAAAGTCTGGAACAACTTTGGGACTACCGCTACGAGGGAGCCATGCTCAATTACCTGAAGAAGTGGATGGATCAACTGCGGTGGCAGCGCCTGCCCTCGTTTCAGAAACTCGCCGCGATGTTGCTCAAGCACCTCGACGGAATTCTAAACCACTGTCGGACCAAGGTGCGCTTTGGTGTGGTCGAGGCAGTCAACGGGAACATTCGCATGCTGATCAACCGCGGGCGCGGTTATCAGAATCTCCGCTATCTGCTCCTGAAGGCCAAGCGGATGGCCGTGACTAACACCGAATTCATCGCTGTTCACACGGTCAAGAAAGCAGCCTAAAATGGCCCATCAGTCGGATTCTCGCTCGGAGCCGTCTTTTCGTTGGAGTGCGACAAAACCATCGTATCGCGTGGCGAACTGGAGGCCTGCATCCGCGATGCGGGGACG
>JBAVHJ010000671.1:0-6230 GCA_049685715.1 Terriglobia bacterium
TTGAGGATTTCAAGGGCAGGGGAACGGTCCCGTTCCCCTGCCCTTTTTTCTTGCTGGAATGATTTGGTCAATTCCCATTGACTCGCCATCACCCCACACTTTTGGACGTCTCCCCGATATACCCTCCTTGCCAAAAACCTGATATAGTCCACCCCGTTCAGGAAAAGACACCGAAAGCTGGATCAGTCATCCACACCCACGGCCGGAGCATGACATGAATCCATCTGCTGGAGAAGTGACCCACCGGGCTTTGGCCCCCGTCGATATCGCGATTATCGCGGTCTATTTCGCGATCATCTTTGCGATTGCCTATTACTTCTCGCGCCGAAAGAAAACCTCGACCGACTACTTCCTGGCCAGCCGCAATGTGGGATGGTTCGCGATTGGGGCTTCCCTGTTCGTCTCCAATATCTCCACCGAACATTTCATTGGGCTGGCCGGCTCGGGCGCGACTTCCGGCCTGGCGGTCGGCCATTTCGAATGGCTCGCCTGCATGATTCTGCTGATCCTCGGCTGGGTCTTCGTTCCGTTCTATCTCCGCTCCAACGTTTTCACGATGCCGGAATTTCTGGAGCGGAGGTTCAGCCGGCAGTGCGCGGTCTACCTCGCCAGCATCTCCATCATCGCTTATGTCTTCACCAAGATTTCCGTGCACCTTTACGCTGCCGCAGTCGTGCTGGAACGGGTCGTGGGTTGGAGTCCCCTTACCGCAGCCGTCATCCTGGTGGTGGCGACCGGTGTGTACACGGTTGCGGGAGGCCTTGCCGCTGTGATTTACACCGACCTGGTGCAGACACTCATTTTAATTGCGGGGGCCGTGATCCTCACCTTCATCGGCCTGGACCGCGTAGGCGGGATGAGTGGTCTTCGGGCCGCTGTCCCTCCGGATTACTTTCACATGATCAAGCCTTTCACCAGTTCGGAGTTTCCCTGGACGGGGATCTTTCTGGGCGCGCCGATTCTCGGAATCTGGTACTGGTGCACGGACCAATCCATCGTCCAGCGTGTGCTGTCGGCCCGAGACGAAGGGCATGCCAAGGCCGGCACCATCTTTGCCGGCTTTTTGAAGATCCTGCCTGTGTTCATTCTTGTGCTTCCCGGAATCATGGCGTTCGCCCTTTTCAAAAACCTTTTCCGGATAAGTCCCGGGGGAGAGGTCCTTAACGGCGACATTGCCTACCCTACCTTGATCATTAACCTCCTCCCGGAAGGGCTGATCGGCCTGATGATTGCAGCCCTGCTGGCAGCGCTGATGGGCGCCATGAGCTCCGTGTTTAACTCGGCGTCCACCCTGGTGACGCTCGACTTTTACAAGAAGCTCCGTCCTGGCGCCAGTGAAGCGCGGCTCGTAAACTTTGGGCGCATTGCGACCGGGATCATGGTTGTTCTCGGTCTTCTCTGGGTCCCCTTCATTCACTTGATCAGCAGTCAGCTCTACATTTATCTGCAAAGCGTGCAGGCTTATATCAGCCCTCCTATCGCCGCGTGTTTCATCCTGGGTATTCTATGGCCCCGCCTGAACGGAGCGGGCGCCATCAGCTCACTGCTGACCGGGTTCGTGCTCGGAGCAGTGCGGTTCATACTTGAAATCGCCGAGCGCGCGCACGGCGGCCACTACTTTGCTCTCCCGGCCATCCGATGGATCGTCGAGATCAATTTCCTGCACTACGCCATCCTGATGTTTGTCGTTTGCTCGCTGGTGTTGATCGGGGTGAGCCTGACCACCCGAGCTCCGGAGCGGAGCAAACTCGGCGGCCTGACCTTCGCGACCGTTCGCGAAAAAATTGATACTTCCGTGATTGACAATATCCAGCGCGAACCGCAATTCAAACCTGTGGCGGAAACCGCTCGCGAACACGCCGTCAACATTGCGTTCAGCATCCTGCTGGCTTCGACCGTGATCGGTCTGTGGATCTATTTCCGGTAGGATTCAACCGCAAGAGGCGCAAAGATCGCTAAAAAAATCTATAGGATTCAAACCCTGTATCTCGTGGAGTCTCGAAGGAGCAACTCAGGATGCCTTTGATTTCCACATCCGAATAGAGTCCCGGAGGGACGGTCCGCCTGAGGCGGAGAGCCCCGGGTGCAGCCCAGCGGAGTCCGGGGTAAGTGAACCTTTGAAGCGACTGAGCCCCCGTACGGGGCGACAGATTCGGCTCAAGGGGGGCCTGCTTCTTTCTTTCTAAAACAAAAGCTCGCCACGTTCCCATGACCACAATTCACACGCTCAAACCCAACGTCTCGCGCGACACCGCTATCACCCACTTCTCTACTCTGCTCAGAACTCTGCAATGGGGAAAGGTCCATACCGTCGCAGATATCTACATCCCCTTCCGCGTATTCCGGGTGCAGATCACAAACCGATCCCGGACCGAGGTCCGGTTCCTGGCGCAGGATGCGGTCGAAGGGAGCTTCGATCTCTACTCGTTTGACTCACCGCCTGGCCCTGGCGACCTGGTTACAATCGACACGCGCAACATCCCTCCCTGCGGGATCGATGAAAATCAGGCCCGCGCCACTGTGGTGGAAAAGGTTCGCCGCCTCGTATTCAGCCGGGGATTCTTCAGGATTAGAGAACTGGACATTGCAGCCGAATTAGTACCGCCTGATTTTCACATACCTTATTGGGTGGGATTTTCGGGTTCGAAGGTCCACCTCAATCTGACCGTCATGGATGCCGTTCGCCGTCGTTATGAAGGCGCTAAAGTCCGGCACTTTGTCCGCGACTGGCTGTCGACCACACCTCCGTGTGAACAGCGCTGACGAGAGTCTGGGTGCCCCACGCGCAGAGTCGATATCCGGGTGCCGCAGGCATCGCGCTCCTTGCGATGCCTGCGCCTGATGGAGTTCGACTATTGCCGGGTGAGGGTGCCGCACCCATCGCGCCCGGCCTGGCGGACAATGCATGCGGCTCAGAGTGCAGTAAGTGCCGAATTCACCTTTTGTTACAATCCCCCTAACGATAGTAGAGGGATTCTTCACAGTCCGCCTACTTGAGCCGCCGCTTTGATCCGTCCCAATCCCCCCCGATGGTAATCGGGGGATGATTCAAATTCGGCCTACTGGAACCATTCCTTCGCTACTTCTCAATTCCCCCCACGGCAGTCGGGGGATCATTCAAGTTCCACCCACTGAGCGACCCGCGAGCATCTTGAATAGAAAACCATCCACCCCGCCGTGCAGCGTACAACATGTGACTCCCTTTCGACTCTCACTATGGGGTAGAAGGCAGAACATGAACGATCCACCAGTTCCTGCTGGTGGAATTCTCTTGTCGAGATTGGGCGTTTGGTAGGCTGTACCTGAACCTTCCACCACCTCCCGGTGGTAGGATTCGAGGGTTGCTGTTGTGAATACTCCACGATCAAATCCTGCGAAATCGCACGGCGCGGCTCCAATATCACAATTACCTTTCAAGACAGGTGTGAGAGAAACAATCTCCGACGAACCAATCTTCAGGACGGTCCGCCCAGGTGGAGGGGATGATTCAGGTTCTCCCTCCAGGACTGCACGCCCGTGCTTTTTTGAACACCCTCAATCGCTCCGCTGTCAGGGAGGCGGGCATTCTCTTCTGACCCCTCTGCGGCGCAGCGGTGGAATCCACAACGCCGGCATGTTCCATCCCGTTTCCTTTTTTGCTTGATTTATGTTCTAATATTCTATAACATTAAACAATGCGATTGAGTCTTGACCACCGTAGCCCCATCCCCCTGTACCACCAGCTTGCCGAGGCGATCCGCTATCGCATCGCGACCGGCGAGCTGAAATCGGAGACGGTGTTGCCTCCGCTCCGCCGCGCGGCCGAGCTCTGGGGCGTCAATCTTCACACCGTCCGCCGCGCCTATGCGGAGCTGGCCCGCGTGGGGGTCGTCGTCACAAGCGCTCCCCGCGGGACGCGAGTGCTATCGAGCCCCGTGGCGAAGCCTGCCCGTCAGGGGCCCGCTGTGCGCGAACGGTTCCTGGAGTCGATCGTGAGCACGGCGAAGCTCAGGCATGGGCTAAGCGTTGGCGAGCTGATCGAACTGCTTCGTGAGATGAAGTCGCCCACGCCGCGAGCCGCGATCTCCGTGGTCGAGTGCAGTCAGACCCAATGCGAGGATCTGGCCGGGCAGATCGAGGCACGATTGCGCGTGAGCGCCGTGCCTTGGGTCCTCGATCGGGGCGATGCGCCTCCCGCCGGTCTCGTGGTCGGAACGTACTTTCACTATAACGAAATACGGGTGCGCTGGCCGGAGCGTCTGCCGGACGTGCGCTTCCTGCCGATTTCGCCCGAGCCCGACCTGGGGGAGCGACTTCGGGGTGGCCGACGCCGCGACGGCCGCCGGTTGCTCGTGGCCCTCTGTGAGAAGGAGGAAGCGATGGCCCGAAATATCAGTGCCGACCTCGTCCGCATCCTTCCGGCCAAGGAGTTTCGCGTCGTGACGAGGGTCGTCGCGAAACCGGAGGACGGCCTTGCCGCCGAGGGACCGCACACCCCCATTCTCCTTTCTCCAAGAATGTGGGGCGAACTGCCGGCCGCCGCACGCCAGGATCCGCGTGTCCACCAGGTTCGTTACGTGTTTGATCCGGGCGATCTCGATGCCCTTGCTGCCGATCAAGGATGGGAGCCGCGATGAAGATGAAAAAGATGCGTGGGGTGGGACTGTTGTTGTTTTTCGCTTTGAGTCTGCGGACGCCTGGGGCGATGCCCCCGGTCGCCGGGGAGAAAGCCGACCGTGCCGGGATCGAGAGGGTATTGCGGACGATCGAGGCGGCCGTCGCCACCCACGACGCGGAGGCCGTGCTCGCGGCCTTCGATCCAAAGGAGGCGGCCCTCATCGCCCGAACGCGTGGAATGGTGCAGGGCTTGCTTGCCCTCGAGGACGCCCGCCTCACCTTCCGTCTGGGTCAAGTGACCGGTGATCGGAATGCCGCGAAGGCGATCGTCTTTCGGAGCGCAACGTACAAGGAATCCGGCCGCCCGCAGGTCGATGAGCGGTGGGAGACGATCGGTCTCCGTCGAACGGCTTCGGGGTGGAGGATCGTTTCAGAGGAGGATCGACTGTACGCCCGCTGCGTGAGCACGGGCCTGTGGGTGGAGCTCATGCCCGACGAAGGAACGATGCAAGGAACATCGACCCTGCGGATCGAAGTCACCACCGGCGGCGAAGATTCCCTTCTGCTCAAGCTGAACCGCGGGCTCACGGCCACCTCGATCACTGACGGCCAGGGCCGCCCCGTCCGCTTCGACCGGGAAGCCGATGCGATCGTCCTCCCTCAACCCGGCCTCCTTCGCGCGGGCGAGACACGTCAGTTGACAATCGCCTTCGAGGGGAAGCTGTTCAACGAGTCCAAGGAACAGGGATACTCGCAGGTGAGCATCGCTCCCGTAGGATCGTTCGCGAGTTGGGTAACGAACTGGTACCCGCGCCTCGAAGGCACAGGGTCGAAGTCCAAGGGAAAAATCACTTACGTCGTGCCTGAAGGGATTACGGTTGCGAGCAGCGGCCAACTCAATGGTGTCGAGCGGGAAAATGGACACCAGCGGTACATCTATACCGTGGATCGGCCGATCGATTATTCATTTGCCGCCGCAAAATACTTCCATCGCGAGGCCACCATCGACGGCATACATCTCGGCATCTATCTCCTCCGCGGAGGTGACGCCAAGGCCGACCTTTACATGAGAGAGTGTGCACGCGTGCTTCGCTACGAGCGCGAGTTATATGGCGCGTATCCCTTCGACGGCTACTCGGTCGTCGAGATCCCCTCCGAGGAGACGGGGGCGCTCGGGGGCTCGAGCGAACAAGGGATGAACCTCTTTCCCACCGGGGTCCTTCCGAACGACACGTTCCCCCTGCTCCTGGTGGCCCACGAGATGGCGCATAGCTGGTGGGGCAATCTGATCGCACCCGGCGATGGGGCGGTCACCGACGAAGGGCTCGCGCAAATCACCGCGGCGATGTGCCTGCGGGAGTTCGAGGGCGAAAGGGTGGCCCGGCGCTTCATGAAGAGCGGCGTTCCAGGCTACTCGCAGTCGGCGGGGCAGTACTTCGTGCGTTTTGCTACCCCTCCGGGAAAGGACTATCCGCTCGGGGTCGCCAATGCCGGATCGGATGCCAGTGCCGCCTTGCACGATCTCGCGGACACGAAGGGCATGTTCGTCTACGATATGCTGCGCGAAAAGATCGGCCATGATGCCTTCGTTCGTGGGCTTCGAGCAGTCATCCAAAGCTCCACGGGCAAGGAAG